>JBHLOD010000028.1:0-9008 GCA_048940825.1 Promethearchaeota archaeon
GCATCGGAAATGCATCCGGCTCTGCTGAGTTGTCTCGTGATGGGCATTGTTGGCATCGACCGGCCTGTCAATGTACGAGACCTGGGTGACCCACGGTTCATCTAAGGACATCGTCCCCATCTTGTGAGTCCGTTGTGGCTCGTCCTATTGGTCTTTGACAAGCAGAGTTCAGGCTGTCTACCGTCCCTTGCGCAACACCTCACAGGCAGAGCCTCAGTGCGCCCTCGTGGACGGGCGTTTTCTCCTGAACGGTACAATATCCGAATCAATCGTTATTAGCCTTATCAATTGGCGCCTAAGGGTAATCGCGCGGCTTCAGCAAAAGGGGGCCATCAGTGCGCAGACGGCGCTAACGACATGTTCAAATACGGACCACTTTCAGACAGAGCTTGTAAGGCGGCACTGAACAGGATTCAGACGCACTTTACAATTATCAAATCATCATATCATAAGAGCCACGGGTTCGCTGACTCCAATCTTACCGAGTCGCCGAGAAGCCGTCGCGAATGTCTTCGGACACTTATCATTCATCAGATCATCAGAATCACAGGATTATCATTGCGAATGCATAGGTCAGATTCATACGTAGACTCAGCTGGCATATCATTAGTCGAAAATGAAGAGATGGGAGATAGCTCCAAGCACGTGAGAAGTCAAGTAACAGAGAGCTGTGTCAGAACGACATGAGAGGGCACGTGGCACTACGTCATAGGAGACACCATCATTGGGAACAGACTTTGATTCAAGTACTGCAAAATACGTGATAAGAGCCAAGATTGAGATTGACGGAGTAGTTGACAAGCCAGACGTCGTGGGAGCAGTATTCGGACAGACAGAGGGCCTCTTGGGTGAGGACCTGGACCTGAGAGAACTCCAGCGCACAGGGCGAATTGGAAGAATCCAGATTGCAATTACGTCAAAGGGTGGGACTAGCAAAGGCGAGATTGTTATTCCCGTTTCCCTGAACAAGACGGCAACAGCAATTCTTGCGGCATCTATAGAAACTGTTGACAGAGTCGGACCTTGTACAGCTAAGGTCACTCTAGAGAAGGTAGAGGACATTCGCGGGGCGAAACGGCGCAAGGTTGTAAGCAGAGCAATTAGCATCCTGAAAGGGTGGGAAGAGGAGATCGCACCCGGAGCCGGAGAGATTACGACTGCTGTCACAAAGGCGAGAAAGGGACCGATAGCCAAGTATGGTCCTGACAAACTACCCGCGGGCCCTGAACTCACTAGTAGTGACGAGATAATAATCGTCGAGGGTAGAGCTGACGTGCTCAACCTGATGAAATGTGGCATCAACAATACTATCGCCGTGGAAGGCACTCATGTTCCAAAGACGATAACTGATCTCACTAGGAAATCGAAGAAGAAGGTCATAGCATTCCTCGATGGAGACAGAGGGGGAGACCTGATTCTGAGAGAACTCATGCAAGTAGCCAGGGTCGACTATATCGCGAGAGCTCCTGAAGGCAAGGAAGTTGAGGAACTGACCAGACGAGAAGTCATGAAGGCCCTCCAGACGCAGATTCCAGCCGATCAAGCACTGGCTCTAGTGAGTGGTAGAAAGCCGCGTGAAGCCAAGAAACGACCTACTAGAACCAAGCGAGAACCTAGGCCAAGAAGAACCGAAACTCCAGTAGACAGGAAGCCTAGAACACCCCCGCGGATGATGCGGGCGAGCGTTGACGATGTCTACATCGAGAAGATAGGCGAGATCAAGGAGGCCTTCAAGGCCACAATATTCGATTCGAAGAAGAAGGTCATAGTGGAGTGTGGCGTTGCTGAGTTGGCTAAGACTCTCGAGGCCCTTGATGAAGCCGAGGCTATCGTCTTGGATGGAGTGGTAACACAGCGTCTTGTAGACATGGCCAGTGCCAAGAAGGCGAAACTCCTCATCGGAGCGGCTGTCGCAGACATCGAGAAGAGACCGCCGGGCTTGGGGATTCTCACGTTTGATGAACTAGGGCAGTAGGCAGTGAGAAACTAGGGTCCAGTAATACTCACAGTTTCATATTTGGGCTGGAACGGGCTAACGAGAGACTTGAAGCTCGATAACACAGATGCGATTATAGATGACATAGAATCGACAGCAGAAGTGCCAATCTCTAATGGACCATTTGAAAAGGTTGTTGGTCAGAAACATGCGGTCGCTATATTGCGTTCTGCGGTCGAACAACGAAGACATGTATTGCTATGTGGGCCTCCTGGAACTGGAAAGTCTCTCATTGCGAAGGAGGCCTATGCTCTTCTTCCGGAGCCCCAAGAACAGATTCTCATAACCCACAATCCATCTCGACCCAACCGACCTAGGATTGTCGTCAGGAGAAGGGGCCAACGTATGGAAGAGGAGCCAGAAGGTATACCCAATACTGTCTACGTCAGACCTGATGACCTTCCGTTTGATATTGGGGTGCGAATGGGGTATCGTTGTTCAAGTTGTGGAAGTTACTCTCTACCAAGTCAATACGTCTGTATGGAATGTGATTCACCGAAACGATGCGACCGGACTATAGGAGGAGCTGAGGAATATGCATCCTTCTCGGGACTATTCAGAACCCTAGATGTCATGAAAGAACCGGCGCTCAGGAGTGTCACCAGACGCGAAGAGATCGAGGGCACGCCTCACACTATTACCTACGACAGAATCGATGAGGACACGATAAAGGTGGTATGTCGTCGTAGCGGCGGAATAGAACCCGCCGTTTCACACAATCAGGAGTATCCGGACCTTGTTCTGGTCTCACAGGATTCTTCAAGATTCGTTAGAGTGAGCGGAGCAAGTCCTGTAGAACTTCTTGGTGACGTAAAGCATGACCCGTATGGGAATACAGAGCCGTTGGGAACGGCACCTTACTCAAAGGTGGTCCCGGGAGCTATTCATGAGGCACATGAGGGAATTCTCTACATTGATGAGATATCAGCCCTGGGGACCCACCAGAAACATCTTCTCACTGCAATGCAGGATGGATTCTATCCGATTGTGGGCCACAACCCAAGCAGCTCTGGAGCGGCTGTGCGCGTGGATGATGTGCCATGTGACTTCATTCTGTTTGCTGCCTGCAATCTTGAAGATGTGCTCAAGATACTTCCTCCCCTGAGATCGCGGATACGTGGGTATGGATATGAGGTGATGCTCAACTCGTGGATGAAGAAGACCACTGAGAATGCCAATGCCCTCGTACGGTTCATCACCCAGACTGTTGTAGAGGATGGTAGGATACCGCATCTTTCTGCAGAGTCCGCTCAGATGGTTCTAAAGACTGCACAAAGAATGGCCCAGAGATTCGATGGAGAGCGTGATGCTTTCACTCTGCGACTCCGCGAACTAGGAGGACTAGTTAGAATTGCAGGGGATTTGGCAGCGCAGGAGAAGGCCGAGCTAGTTCTTCCTGATCATGTAGAACGGGCAGAAACACTGAGTAGAGGGATTGAAATGGACGGTAGTCACATTGCTAGTACAACGGGAGGACAACTATCTTCCAAGAACTACGGAGACTATTTCTTCTGAAACCGATGCTTTGCTGATGGTGTCGCCTTGAAGGTACTCAAACGTGATATGAAAGGTGGAAGAATCGTCATCAAGATTGAGACTCTGGATGACCTCTGGCACCTATACAACGTGGTCGGGCCAGGTGACACCGTAGTCTCGAGAACTACCAGAAGAGTCAAGGTAGGAGACGAGGAAGCCAGAAAACAGGATAGCGTCCGCAAACCGATGACTCTCAAGCTCAAAGTAGAGGATGTTGCTTTCCATGCCTTCTCAAACCGTGTGAGAGTCAAGGGCGTTATTCTAGAGGGCCCTAGTGACATGGTCAGCCTGGGATCACATCACACGTTCAATGTCGAACCAGGACACACACTGACGATTATCAAGGACCATTGGCCCCGGTACATGCTTGAACGTCTAAAGGAGGCGGAGAAGGCTGAACAGCGACCCGTCACCTTGCTCGTCACCATAGAAGATGGCTTAGCAGAACTCTTTCTGGTTGCAGACTTTGGAATCCGGGAAGCAGTGCGTGTCCGGACGAGCATATCCCGGAAACGGGGCGATCAGAAGTCCTACGACGCGACTATGCGTGACTTCTTCTCCCAAGTGGTCCTCGCTGTGCGTTCACAATTGGAGCAGAACGAGATTGGGCTAGTCGTTATTGCCGGCCCGGGATTCGTAAAGGACCACTTCAATGAGTACCTTCGCAACGCAGGCTTGAAAGACCTCCCCTCAGTGATCGTTGAGAGCACAAATTCAATTGGCGTTCCAGGCGCGAAGGAGATTCTCTTCAGGGGAGTCATCTCAAAGGCAGTTGAGAGTCTGAAGTTAGAGATGGAAACGCAGCTCATAGAGAGTGTTATTGAGCATATTGCCAAGGATGACGGTCTAGCGACGTATGGCGATAAAGAAGTCGCAAAGGCCGTGCAATATGGTGCTGTCGAGCATCTGTTGATAACAGACAAGAAGCTGCGCGAAGGTGACGAGCAACAGCGGCGTAGGATTGACGGTCTGATAAGGAACGCAGAGAAGACGCGTGGTGCGTTTCACATAGTGTCCACCGACCATCCGGCAGGCGACCAACTGCAGAGCATAGGTGGCATCGCTGCAGTTCTCAGGTTTAGGGTGGAGAAGTAGTCACAGCGGGTCAAATTGTGTCTGGAGACGATCCCAAGACGGATACTCAACGACAATCCCCAGTTCGTGAATGATCCCGTCTTCGTTGAGGCTTTCTTTCAGTTCTTCAGCAATCTCAGTCAGTATCCAACCCGCGATTTCAATCCGGCTTCGCAGCATGTCGACATTCATGAGGTCTAGCGGAACATCAAAGTCTGCTTCCAGAGTAAGTCTGATGGCCTCAAGCTCGTCAAGACTTATCTCAGATCCGTGAGGAGCCCGAATCAGCCCCAAGATGACAAGGGGTTCATCATCAGCAGGTACCTCAAACTCGCGTATTGTCCTCTCAAGCCGTCGTTTCAGCCGATTTCTCATCTGAACAGAGTCCTTGAATTTGGCAGAGCAGTAATGCACTGACAACTTGTTCAGATTCCCAGAGGCCCACTCTACAATTTCCCTTGCCAGTTCCGCGCTGCCCAAAATGGCGGATGAGTCTGTGCTCCTTAGTTTGAAACCCTGTGATAGAAGAGCGTCAAAATTCGTTTCGCTGCTCTCCAGCTCGTTGATGTTGAGAAACGACACACCCATCTTTTCAGCTCTCTTGGCTACTTCCTCGAGGGTGTCACGTCCTCCGGGGATGGCAGGAACCTCTATACCCACTGTCATGCCAAGTTTGATGGCAGCCTCAATGCCTGACCAGTCGTCACTCATGGGATGAAACCTAATCTCATCCAGCCCGGCATCGCGAAGCTGCTTGAGGACTTCCTTTTCTACATCTGTCTGAGACGTGTATAGGTGAATATGGAACTGCTCTCCATGAGTGTTCTTGAGAAGAGCCATGTAGTCCAGAGTCCTCTCAAGCGTACAAAGTGGATCTCCGCCACTGAAACCTGCACCCTCAGCGCCTATTGACTCTGATTCGGTGAGAATGTCCTCATCATTGCCCACAATCATCTCATCGGCGTATATCACGTCCTCGTTGGACTTCTCCTGTGAGAGTGGACAGTAGAAACAACTGCTATCACAAAGGCCAGTCACAAATAGGACCATCTTTGACCCCGTGGCGCAGAAACTGCAACCAAGTGGCATTTCACCGACCAGTAGTGAGTTTCCTTCGACCTCTTGGACTGCTCGAGCCAATTTCGCACCTCTAGTTCTCACGTCGACCAATTGTACGGCGTATCGCTGGGTCACTGTCCTTTAGGTTCTTCGCTACGACCTCAAAGCTCTCGTCCTCTGAAAGGACCCTTGTCAGGTATACACCTGTCCGGCCAACACTATCACGGCGAGTCAATACTCGGACCCGTTCCTGCACGATTCCAGTGCTCACGCCCAGCTTCTTGGCAACAATATGCTCATACCCTATGACTCCGTGCTCGATATGGCCATCTTTAGTCGGTTCAATCAGTATCAGCCTCTTGTCCACACCTGGAACTCTAGTTTCAGTCCGAATCTGTTCTAGAGTGACAGTGCCACTCCATCGATAGAACTCCTCCTCTCGCGGCATTAGCTTGAAGAGAGGAAACGTCACAACCACCTCGTTGTCTAGATGCATATGCCCCTTGAGAACTGTTGAGGGTGTTGCTTGTACGACCTCCCGGTGAACTCCCTTTCCCAAGATCACCTCTAGCTTATAGCTGGAGATAGGTTGGAGTACTATGAGGTCGATATCTGAGGTTTTGGTCACATCTCCGCGTGCTAGAGAGCCATATGCGAACGTGGTTATCCCTGATGGCTCAAGGAGGTTCATTACGTCCTTTGCTCTCTGTCGCAAATCACCCAGTCGTGCCCAGTGACTCTGGTCATAAACGACCTCTCTTGACTCATGTAGGGTCTCAGGTCGTTTTGCCATCTCAATCAGCTCCTAAGTCAGCGAGCATGGAGCAGGCTTTACAGATTCTACGAGAGGCGGGGGCTCCACATCTCTCACAACTCAGTAGTTCATGCGAGGAATCGCTCTGTTCAAATGCCTGAACTATCGCTTCAGCCGAACGCATTATCGCAAGGAGGGTGCCTGGACGCTTGTGCTCCATATCATTCAGAAACAGACGCAAGTCGTTTCGAAAGGCCTCGACCGCGTACGGACAGGGAACATC
Source organism: Promethearchaeota archaeon (assembly GCA_048940825.1). Taxonomy (GTDB): domain Archaea; phylum Asgardarchaeota; class Thorarchaeia; order Thorarchaeales; family Thorarchaeaceae; genus SMTZ1-83. Next base: position 6,703 of record JBHLOD010000028.1, read on the forward strand.
GTGGTATGGCAAAGATTGCTGATGTGTGTAGGCCACTATGTCTCGTTCTGAGAGTTCTTTAATGGGTTTCACACGAGGTGTCAGGCCTTCTATCGGTTGTGCACGCGACCGGTTCGTTCGTGCGATTCTCTGACTGTCACCACGCATCATGTTCATCATTGCAGTCTGTGCCTCATCATCCAAGTTGTGACCAGTCACAACAACATCCGCATCAAGCTCTCTTGCTGCAGTGTTTAGCGCACGTCTTCTCAGGACACCGCAATAGGAGCAGGCACCGAGCGATTTCTCCTCACGCATCTGGACTATGTCATCAAGTGGATGGCCAAAGAGGTCGTTGAACGTCCTGACTTCCAGTTTCAGTTGCAGGTCTGAGGCCAGCCCTCTTGCAGCCTTCAGCGCTTCATCACGATAACCCTGAATCCCTTCATCGATTGTAAGAGGCATCAGCTCGACTTTCGGAAAGTTCTCCTCGATGCGATAGAGAACATCGAGAAGTACGGCACTGTCCTTTCCACCAGATATGGCAACTATAATGCGATCATCATCACGAAGCATCTTCTCACGATTGATTGTGCGCCTCACTCTCTGGATTGTGGTATCGATGAAGCATGTCCTGCATAGTTGTTCTGCAGTATACCTTCTCAAGTAGACAGCAGGTTTGCCACACTTCGAACACTGGATGGACATGTAACAGATACTCCGTCCGGCTCCTGATATGATATGCAGTTAAAAGCTACCATTTCGCCAAAGAGGAGGATATCTCTGACTGCCATGTGATACTCTCGCGGGAGGAGCATTTGGTAAGGCCAACTCTACTCTTGCGGTTTCTTTGGCACTTTCTCTTTTGTTTCATCCATGATTTGTAGCCGGGTCGTGTGAAGTGAGGCTTTTGAAACTCTGAAGTTGACGGCGTACACAATATCATCGACTGCCTTGTGCCACTCTGCTGGTGAAAGTGTCTTGTGAACCTCTCTGAATGCGTCGCTAAGACGCTCGACTCGTGCCAGACATTCCACTCTATCATTCGACAGGCGTTTCTCATCAAAGAGTATGAGTGCGTGTCCCTTCAGTGCCTCCCAGTCAATGTCAGAGGCTGACTGAACGAGAAGCTTGAGTCTGGCAAGAGGTTCCGTCCAAGATCCTGGGAGGAACATAGTCAGGTAGTCAGTGAGTGCTCTACGGGCCTTCTCACGAACATCTTGCATTGTGCCAATCTCTGGTGTAATCATAATCCATCATTGAGTTGTACAAATGATTCCTTATTAGGTCCGACAGAGAGAGCTTGTGCTCAACTAGCCGAAAATGCCCTTGCCTAAGTACAAGCTGAGCACGATACTTCCAATCACAATCACGAGTGACGCAATCCGAAGGGGCCACATGATGTACTTTATCTTCTTCTCATCTTCTGTGACTAGACTGAGGGCATTCTTGAGTATCCTGTCTCCATCTAGAGCAGGTACGGGTAAGAGATTGAGCAAGCCCACAGACACGAGGACTATCCAGAGCCAGAGAAGAATCTGCTGCATGTGAAGTGCGTAGAGCGGACTGAGGAACAGGTCCCAACCAGGCTTGGGCTCCCAATTGTCAGCTCCTAGAATCCCAATGTACCCCAAAGTCGCATTATTCGGATTTGCTGCTAACACGATTGCTACTGGCGGACTGTCAAGAGTATGTATCGTCATCTGGGAGCCGGCTGTCGTGTTAGCCATGAAGATTCCTACATCAGTCCAAGCGTCGATGACTGTATCATTTAGGCCCACAATCACATCGCCAATCTGGAGCGCCTCGGCGCCAGGAGAACCGGGAACCGTTTCATAGACATAGGCTCCGTTTGGCTGGTTGAACGCTATCGACATCAGGGGGTTGAAGTTCATCATCAGTAGGAATACTACAAATGCCGTAATGAGATTGGCATACGACCCAGCAGCGAAGAGACGCATTCTTGTCCTCGGACCGACCTGTTTCTCAAAGACCTCATCGTCAGGCTCAACAAATGCGCCGAAGATCACGAGGAAGATTAGAATCCCGGAGCTCTTGATGGGAACATCATCTCTGGATGAGGCCAGACCATGCGCAAACTCGTGCGTAATGAGTGTCACAGCAAGACCGATGAGCATGTACACCATTGGCAGACCTGAAATGGTAACTCCAGGGATAATCGGTACAACCCCCCCTGCCTGTGCCGGTGTGGTGAAGAACTTGAGGAAATTGTCGGCGAATATGTAGAAACCGAATATCATTCCACCAAACGCCACTACAATGCCGATATTCCAGAATGCCCGAGGGAGCTTCTTTCCCATTCGTGT
>JBHLOD010000029.1:0-8941 GCA_048940825.1 Promethearchaeota archaeon
GCTTGGCTTCGTCAGTATCGATCATAACCAATGCGACTGAGTCAAGTCCGTCTTCCACTCCATGGTGTTCAAGTGCAACACCAATCTGATGCTGACCAGAGGCATATAATGCCACCTCGATATCCAAGCTTCGAGCGATACCATATCCTCCCTTCCAAGCGTTGAGGGCGTTCTGAGCAGCTGAGAGAATGTGGCCAATTCCAGCAATAAGTGAAGGTTTGAGGAACTGAAAAGCCAACAGGTTCTTGGAGAACTCCAATGCCATCCTGAGCAGGGTGGCACGATTTGATTTGCTCTTGTTCTGGAGCTCGGCAATAACAACCTTGAAGGCTTCTTCACCATAGGACAAGCTTTCTAGCAGCAATGGCCTCACCTGAACTCAGTTCATAGTCTCTTGATGAAGTAGTCAGCAACTGTCGGCTCAAAGCCAACTTCAAAGACTAGTTTGTCGCGAATCTCCCTAACATCGAGAGAAGGATTCTCATTTCTGAAGACCTTCACAAGTGCAATGATCGACTCACGCATCTCCCAAGGATATACAGTCCAGCTCTCAGTCTTCACCATGAAGTAGTCTGGGGCAACTCTCGACCATGGTTTGAAATGAAGTACTGCAGATTTCACCTCACCGGCGCCAAGAGCCTTCACATGGTCAATAGCATGAAACAGGCTATCACCAGTGTCAGCGACTTCATCTACGAGAAGAATGCTCTTACCTTCCATTGTACCGGTGATTGGTTGAGTTATCTTAGGTTCCCTGCCACGCTTTCCAACGTCGGAGTAGTACTCGATGCGGATGTTCTGCAGAGTTTCTGCGAATAGAACATCTGATAGAATCCTCGCAGGTATCCAGCCGCCCCGTGCAATTCCAACAATCACATCGGGCTTGAATCCACTCTTGACAATTCGTTCAGAAAGACGAAGTGTGAGATTGTAGACGTCATCCCACGTAAGTATAAGATAGTCCATCCTGCTTTATGACCCCACACTAACTTTGAGCATCAGTGTACTCCATCCATATTAACAGTATGCTCGAGTTAGTATAGCGCAACCTAAATGTGGGACAGCTGGTCGTGAATCATTGATTACAATGAAGGCGGACGTCGTTCTCACTCACATTGGCCAGCTCGCGACACTCTCTGGAAACAGTCAGACTCCGAAGACTGGAGAAGGTATGCAGGACCTATCCATAATTGAAGATGGGACTGTCGCAATCAAAGACGGTCGAATATTGGCTGTTGGAACAACGAAGGAGGTCATGGCAGAGATTGATGATGAGCCTTCGATGCCTCCGATTGAGTTTCCCAACATGCTAGCAATACCGGGCTTTGTTGATAGCCATACCCACGCAGTCTTTGGCGGGTCCCGTGAGAATGACTTCTCTATGAAGCTTGCCGGCAAGACCTATCTAGAGATACTGAAGGCGGGTGGAGGAATCTTGAACACACTTCATGCGACCCGAAAGTCTTCGTTTGCCGAGCTTAGTAGTAGAGCCTTCTCATATGGCGAGAGCATGCTAAGCCACGGCACAACAACCGTAGAAGCTAAGAGTGGATACGGCCTTGACGTTGAGAACGAACTGAAGATGCTACGTGTCATCGATAGCATTCGGAGTAGGCTCCCTGCTACGTTTATATCAACCTTCATGGGAGCCCACGCAGTGCCTCCTGAATACGAGAACAACACAGAAGGCTATGTCGACCTCGTTGTCGATGGAATGCTTCCAGCAGTTGCAAGTGGTAAGCTAGCCGAGTTCTGTGATGTCTTCTGCGAGAAAGGAGTGTTTGAGATTGAACAGTCGAGGAGAATCCTTCTCGCTGCCAAGAATGCTGGACTGAAACTGAAAGTCCATGCCGATGAGATTGTCCCGCTGGGAGGTGCCGGACTCGCTGCTGAGGTCGGGGCAGTGTCAGCAGACCATCTTCTTATGGCCTCTGACGACGATCTCGAGGCAATGCGGAGGGCAGGGACAATCGCTACTTTGTTGCCTGCCACGGCCTTCAGTCTAGATAGTAACTACGCGAACGCACGAAAGATGATTGATATGGGTTTGCCCGTGGCATTGGCAACAGACTTCAATCCCAACTGCGCGAATGAGTCAATGTTCTTCACCATGGCATTAGCCTGCTACAAGATGAAGATGCAACCGAGAGAGGCAATCTCGGCGGCCACAATCAACTCAGCACACGCGGTCAGTCGAGGTGACATTGTCGGAAGTATCGAACCGGGTAAAAGAGCAGACATTGTCGTTCTTGAGTGTCCAAATCCCGAGTATCTCTCTTGGAGATTCGGGGTCAATCTTGTACACACTGTGATCGCAGGAGGACAAGTTGTACACACTAGACTCGGTCCTTGAGCTCCAGCAGCCACTAATCAGATTGTCTGCACTCTTCAGGGTGTTCTCCTGACTCTTGATACTCCTTGAAGTGTTCAAGCCACCTAGGACTTCGTGGCGCGGTCTGAACCCATTCGACGAATTGCGTCAACTTGTCAACTGTTACAGGATTTGCAATATGTTCAAACTCACATGCGTCCTCATCAGCAATCTGCTCGTCAATTCCGATCATGCAGAAGAACCACTTGATTGTCTTGTGAGTTCTTTCAAGGTCTTTCGCAATCTCCTCTCCCTTTGCGGTCAGATTGACGCTACGATATCTCTCGTAGTTCACGAGACCCAGTTTCTTGAGCTTTCGGAGCACATACGTAACACTTGGTGCCTTGACACCTCTCTTTTCGGCGATGTCAGTCACACCAGCAGACCCTTTCTCGCGCTGCAGGTCATAGATTGTTTCAAGATATTGCTCCATTGCCTTGGTGAAACCGTCCAAGCACTTCACTTCCACGAGTGTGTAAGGCATGTCCTTCCAGAGGAATATGCTGAAGGACAATGGAACATAGATAAACCTTGACGAGTCACCACAGAATGGAGGCGGTTCCTGCCGAATACAGTCTGTGATCACCCTTCAAGGAGTGGACCAGTCACTTCTTCCACACTGGATGTAATCTTTCGGAGAGCCATTGTTTCACGAATCTTCGCAATATCAGGACTCAGGGCTCTATCATCATCGAGAGCAGGAACGACTTCTCGGATTGCCGTCAATGCATTCTTGAGTGGGGCAGAAGGTTGAAGCGGAGCCAGCAGATTGATACCCTGTGCAGCACACATATACTCAATAGCAATTACGTTCCGAGTGTTCTCCAGAATATCCAGACACTTCCGTGCTGCTATTGTTCCCATGCTTACGTGATCCTCCTGATCTGCGCTGGTGGGTATAGAGTCAACGCTAGCTGGATGGGCAAGAACCTTGTTCTCGGATACAAGGGCTGCTGCAGTGTATTGTGCAATCATCAGCCCAGATTCAAGACCCCCTTCTTTAGTGAGAAAGGCCGGCAGACCGCTAAGATTCGGATTAACAAGTCTGTTGATTCTCCTTTCCGATATGTTGGCCAGCTCTGCAAGAGCGATCCCCAAGAAGTCCATGGCTATCGCAATTGGTTGTCCATGAAAGTTGCCACCTGAGATGACCTCTCCTTCTTCGGGAAACACCAGAGGGTTGTCTGTTGCGGAATTGATTTCAGTTTCAATGACTCCGCGTACATAGCGAATCGAATCAAGAGATGCGCCAAGAACTTGAGGGATGCATCTTAGAGAGTACGCATCTTGGACCTTCCCACAATCTGCATGGGACTGGTTAATCTCACTGTCCCTCAGGATTTCCATTATCGCCAATGCCACGTCAGTTTGTCCTTCATGTCGGCGTGCCATGTGGATCCTCTCATCCATTGCAGCCCGGGTTCCCCGCAGAGCCTCTAGACTCATTGCAGCCGCAACACAGGCGTCCTTCATTGTGGCTAGTGCATCATGAACTAGGATAGATCCTATGGCACACATTGGTTGCGTGCCGTTGATGAGTGCAACTCCCTCCTTCGCTTGTAGTACAATTGGGGACACCCCGCCCCTACGCATGGCTTCAGCCCCATCGATTCGCTCTTCCTCAAAGTAGGCTTCGCCTTCTCCGATGAGAACAAGAGCCATGTGCGCAAGCGGTGCGAGATCCCCACTTGACCCCACTGATCCCTGTTGGGGAACAACTGGAGTAATCCCTGAATTCAGCATGTCAATAAGAATCTCAATAACATCCAAACGCACGCCCGAGAACCCCTTTGCAAGAGCGTTTGCCCTGAGAAGCATCATGCCCCTAACAATCTCTTCGTGGAAGGGGGGTCCTATTCCTGCGCAGTGACTGCGAATTAGGTTAACCTGAAGCTGTGTCAAATCTTTCTTACTAATCGACACTTCAGCAAGATCTCCGAAACCAGTATTGACACCGTAGATCACACTACCCTCCTTGAGTGCTTTCTCAACCACATCACGGCTCCTCAGTATTCCGTCCAAGGCAGACTCTGCTAGCTCAGCAGGTTCACGATTTCTTGAAACACTCACTACATCATCAATTGTGAGACTGACGCCATCAATAACCACAGTCATTGATTCACCCTCGTTCGTTCAGCTTGTGAGAAGGGGAGGTTCATGTCATCCCTGTCGAAGAGTCCCTATCGATTGGGATTGCATGTCCGGTTCTAAAGCATCTAGACCCCACTTTAGTAATTACCGGACGTGGTTGCTATTGCAGTTTCTTCGTCACTAGTTCTTCGACTAGCTCCTCCTTCGGGATGTAGGGGAGCGTGATATGACCTCGACCTTCCATTACTCCGTTCCATTGCATTGCAGTTTCGACTGCATTTTCGTTTCTGGCCCAGGCTCTGCGTGCAACACCCCCCATTGCGTCCCATTCAAGTGCAGAGCGAATAACACCATCAACTCTCTCACTTCCGTCAAGAACGAGACCGAAGCCTCCGTTGATGGCCTTGCCAGTGCCAACGCCTCCGCCATTCGAGAGGACTGTAAGAGTCATACCTCTGGCTGAGTTCCCAGCCCAGCATTGATGCGCCATATCGCTGGTGACGCTGCTACCGTCACGGATGTTTGCAGTTTCCCTGAATGGAGAGTCTGTGCCCCCCGTATCATGATGATCGCGACCGAGCATTATAGGTCCAGTGGTTCCCTCGCGGACGGCTCTGTTGAACTCCAAAGCGATCTTGACTCTGCCGGAGGCGTCCGCATAGAGAATCCTAGCCTGGGAGCCTACTACAAGCGCGTTCTTCTCAGCGTTTCTAATCCAAACATAGTTATCCCGATCTTGACCTCTCCGACTCGGATCTATGCAAGACATTGCAATGTCATCAGTCTTAGACAAGTCCGCCTGCTTGCCAGTAAGACACACCCATCTAAAGGGGCCATAACCATAGTCGAAGCACAGAGGACCCATGATGTCTTCCACGTATGAAGGGAATATGAAGCCCGCGTCAGTATTCCTCCCATTTCTCGCGATGTCCTTCACACCAGCATCAAATACGGCCTTCATGAAGCTGTTTCCATAGTCCCAGAAGTGGGTTCCGCGCTCGGTCATTGTCTTGATGAGATTGAACTGCTTAGTCAGCGATATATCGACTAGCGCTCGAAACTCCTCTCTGTCATTCTCTAGGAGGTCACGACCCTCCTCGAATGTGACTCCCTGTGGTGTGTATCCTCCGCCGTACGCATCGTGGCAGGATGTTTGATCTGAGGCAAGCTCCACCGAGAGTTCGTGATCAACGGCGTACTGCCAAAGGTCCACGACATTGCCATAGTAGCCAATTGAGATTGGTTCTCTGGTTTCGCGATATTCATTGACCCACTCAAAGACCTGTTCTAGGTCATCTGATTGTTTGCTAAGCCATCCTTGACTACTGCGAGTGTCAATGCGGCTCTTGTCAACCTCAGCGATTATCCCGATTCCACCAGCGATTTCAATTGCTTTGGCCTGCGCACCGCTCATTCCACCGAGTCCTGATGTGAGAAACACCTTTCCCCTCAAGTCCTGGTCCTCACGAGTACCAAGATACAGTCTTCCCGCGTTCAGAAGTGTGATGTATGTTCCGTGGACTATTCCCTGTGGCCCAATGTACATCCATCCCCCAGCCGTCATCTGTGCATAGTTCGTGGTCCCCATAGCAGCAGCTCGATGGAATGCCTCTGGGGTGTCAAACATCCCGACCATCAGGCCGTTGGTGGAAATCACTCGTGGGGCGGTTTTGCTAGATGGGAAGATACCGACTGGATGTCCTGAACTTACAACCAGAGTCTGATCCTCGGCTAGTTTTTCCAGGTATCTCTTGATTAGCTGGTACTGCATCCAGTTCTGACAGACCTGTCCGCTCTCCCCGTAGGTGACCAGCTCGTAGGGATAGAGAGCAACCTCGAAGTCAAGGTTATTGTCAATCATCAGCTGTAGCGCGCGAGCTTCTAAGATTCCCTCATACTCGTCCACAGGCTTGGCCTTGATAGGTCCAGAAGGGCGATACCTGTACCCATAGATTCGACCACGCGTTATCAGCTCTTCCAAGAATTCCGGTGCCAAGGTTTCGTGAAGCTCTTCTGGGATGTATCTTAGAGCGTTCTTGAGAGCTGTGACGGTATCGCTGTACGAGAGGTCGAACCCCCTGCTGGGGGCTCTTCTATACTTGGGGTCGAAAGAAGGATCAGGTGGTAGACCTGTCGGGAGCCTAATCGTCATGGCCTTGTTTACGTCAAATCTCATGGAATCACACTCACAGCACGTGATTCTCAGAGGGACTCTCCTTCATAAAGAAGTCGTCATCGAGGGGGTCATTAGTGGCTAGCATATGGGTGGCACAAGAAGCTCAAAGAACTCGTCCTCCAGACTCTCATCTATCTCATAAGACGCGGTCCACAGACAATCGTTACCAATCAGGTCGATTCTGAATCCTTGGTGGAGGAGCCTCTCTAGGTATTCGAGATGCTTCTTCATACCGTCCAAGAGTGTGTTTACATATTCCCTAGGATAAGGCTTCATGGCGGACGCATCGCAGTCTGGAAGAGAAAGCTCAACTTCAATTGAATCAGGAGCAGAATACTTGCGAACGATGAGAACTCTTACCCAGCTTGTCTGGCATAGTGTTAGAATCAGCTCCCCTTCCTGGTTGAGAGCTGACGGGACCAAGTCATTCCTAGACATTTCGTTGTACTTTTCTTCTAGATTCGATCCAGTCAGTGCGTTCATACTCACGATTGGCAGTTCTTGGCCTATCTATTCACGGAAACCAAAGGGTACTGAAAGATACCGTCTGCAAGCAGCAGAAGTGCACAAGACACACCCTTAGGTTCTGAATTGACTGATTGAACGGAGTACGCGATCTGCTCACGGCCGAAGCTCAATTTCGGCCACCAAGTCTTCCAGCCTCTTACGTGTGGGAGCTGGAAAGAGCTTGCCCGGAAAGAAAAGATGCGTCATCACCTGTTTCACGCCGGGGACTCTTTTCAATTCACGCAAAATTCGCTCTACATCCTTAATGTGCTCAACCACAAACATACTCATGGCAAGGGGAGCAACTGCTGAAGGAAGCGAGAACCAATACTCAACAGGATACGCTTCTTTGAGAAGTAGATCAAGTGCCTCTTGGTCAGTATCGCCGGGGTTCCATGTTATTCGGGCAAGGAATGCCAAATTGGCTCCTACGTTTAAGTTTCGGATAATCTTGAAGTGGATTGCATCTCCTTCGTGGAGATCTTGGAGAATTCTTCGAACCCTTCTTGCTGTCAATCCTGTACGTGAGGCAATCTTTGGAGTGGACATTCTAGCATCATCTGTTAGGCAGGCCAGCACGCGCAGATGGAGACCCGACAGTTCGCTCTTTCTTCCTTTTGCAATCAGTACAGGATGTAGCTCAACGTTCTGTACGCCCTCAATCACTCGAACGAGAGAGCCTAGCTCTGAGAGTCCTTCTGGACCCACACATTGAGCCAGTAGGACATAGTCACCAGTGGCTAGTGGAAGAATAGCATAGACATCGGGACTCTCTGAAATGGATTCTGTGAAGTTTTCATCTATTATTGTACCGTCTGTCTGGACAATTGCTAGAACCAAGTCTGCGTCAATCATGGCAAGTTTGAATTCTATGAGGAAATCCTGTATGACTCCCGCATCGATGAGGTTGGCAACCCTCTTTTTGATTGCAGTAGCAGATACTCCGTACTTGCGAGCTATAGCCTCGAATGGGACTCTACAGTTGTCGCCCAAGTCAAGAAGGATGCCCTTGTCTATGAAGTCCAAAACGACCACCAAGCAGTAAGCTGAATATAGATGTCTGCAACAACCACGACACTGCGCGTTTGTAAATCCTTTTCGCTATGTTGACTTGCGCGTCCTCTGTGAATCTCTGTCAGGGATCTGCGTTTCCCAGCAGCTCAAGTAGTCTGGATTGTCCCAGAGCCGGGAAGTACTTATGGTATATGCTGACGAACACTCTGATACTTTTGACATGTTCATTCCTCCGGATCTCCCTTGTGATAGCTTCGGTTTCGGTGAGGTTTCCAGCTGTGAAGAGACAGAAGAAGGTAGGCTCAGACGCAGAGATGAAGACCTCCCACAGAGGCAGTTGAAAAGACCGATTCAACCAAGTCAACAACTCGTCATGGGTGGTTTTAGAATCATCCCAAAGAACGCGCGCAATAAAGGGTATACTATCCGCCGCACCCAGCTCTAACAGGGCTCTGAAACGGACTCCTTGACCTGATACCAATTCCTTGATGACCCTGCGAACCCTTCTGGCGGTCAATCCAGTCCTCTCTGCGATTTCTACGATTGGCATCTTGGGGTCCACGTTCAACTGGGTCAGAACACGAAGGGCTAATTGACCAAGCTGTACTTGGCTACCTTTGTCAATCACAAGGGTATGTATCTCTACATCATCCACACCTTCAAGGCTTCTTAGGAAGCTTGAGATTTGGTGTAGTTCACCCATGCTCCTAAACTCAGCAATCAGTAGATAGATCCCTCCCGTGTACGAAGATGCAGCACTGACGTATTGGTTCTGACCAATC
>JBHLOD010000030.1:0-8915 GCA_048940825.1 Promethearchaeota archaeon
TAGGCAATAACAGCTGCTTCAGCAACACCGAACACGGCATCTCCGAAGGTGCGGGGTGGGGCGGCTGGGTGTCGAACAACACCTACCTAAACAACACGTGTACGAGCAATGGCAAATCTGGCATCCGACTCGATGGATCAGGCTCCAACATTGTGGTCAATAACACCTGCTTCAGCAATGGCGAATCTGGCATCGAACTCTGGGGCTCAGGTTCCAACACCGTGGCGAACAACACCTGCAACAACAACAGGTTTGGCATCCGTCTCTACTACGGAGGTTCCAGCATCGTGGCTGACAACACCTTCAACAGCAACACCCAATATGGTATCCATCTAAGTAGGACAGATTCCAGCACCGTGACGAACAACACATGTGACAGCAACGAAATTGGCATCATGCTCAACGAATCAGATTCCAACAGCTTGGTCAACAACATCTGCAACAAAAACAGGGTCGGCATCAGTCTCTTGGCTATGGGTGAGGACATTGTGTCCAACAACACCTTGTTCAACAACACGTGCACCCTCAATGACGAATCTGGCATCTCGCTCAGTAGATCAGACTACAACACCATGTTAGAAAACACCTGCAATAGTAATGGGTATGGCATCAGGCTTGGTGAATCAGATTCCAACATTCTGGTGAATAACTCATGTGACAGGAACATGTTCGGCATCCGCCTCTATGATGACTCGAATTACAACACCGTAGCGAACAACACCTGCAGCGGCTACGGGATTGGCATCTCCCTCCAAGAATCGGATAACAATACCGTGGTGAACAACACCTGCAACGGCCAATGGATTGGCATCTTCCTCCAGGGATCGGATAACAATACCATGGTGAACAACACCTGCTTGGACAACAGGTTTGGCATCCGCTTCGAGAACTCGACTTCGAACATCGTGGCGAACAACATAATTGGTATGTCTGAGGAGTCTGTTACTCTAGCTCTCTTGTTGATCGGGCTCGTAGGAATCGCTACGACGGCTATTGTGGTGCTGGGTCCAGGATGGAGAAATGCCTATCAAACATGGAGTGAAGCCTATGAAGCATCGCGTTTGGAAGAAGCAAAACGATGGGAGGCCTATCAAGAAGCGCGTCTGGCAGAAGACAGACGGAGAATAACCTACAAGGATGATGTCTATGTGCCAATAGGGTATCGACTAGCATCCTGGCTCGGCAAGAGAAGGTCCATCAAGCACGTAGATGCCGACGAGAGTCTTGAATTAGACTCATCAGACCAGTGAAGGCTCGCCACTGATTCAGAAGCACGCTCGATGCGACGCCTGGGAGGACCATTGGAGCCATAGATGGGCCAGCACCTCATGTTTGTGGGGGGCCGATTCCTGAGCGCCTACGGTCCTGTCTGTCAACCAACAGGTGAGTTCTAATCTCCGGTTCGACCTCCCAAGAGAGTTAACCACCTACGTTTACCAAATACACTCTCACAAACCTTATGAACCAGCAATTCGTTCAGTTCATTCGTTCGGCTCCAGAGGGATTTGCATGTCGCCTGACGAGAAGCTTACAGATGAAGAGAAGGCCAAGCTCCAAGAATCACTTCGTGAAGCGTCACTCGATGACACGGAGATTCAAGGTATGGCCCAAGGTCTTGACGAGGAAGAGCCCGTGATGATGCCTATCGATTCGGGCGATGACTTGCTGTCCGCGGCAGCGGTCGCTCTCGAATTCGTTGAAGGCATGGAAATACCTGAAGCGCGAGATAGCCCTCTGGAAGGTAAAGAAGCAGTCGCAGGTTTTGATGCCCTCCTCAAGAAGCTTGAAACATTGAGGGGTGATATCTCATCGTTGCAGAGAGGCGTCGTAGGCGTCTTTGCAGCACAGCTCCTCACGTTCAGGGGCAAGGTTGTCGAGCTAAAGACAAGGATATCCGAGGAGATGGTTGAGCGTCTTCGCATGAAGTTCTTCAAGACCTTCATTGAGGCTACGTTTGTTGACATCGTCGATAACGAGTTTGCCGCACTTGAAAGAGATCTTGTTGATCGCATCGTAGAGCAGACTCAGGAGAGATTCAAGGAATTCGCACAGCGTGTCCGTGAATCGGAATTGGACCTCAGAACTACAATTGTAGAGCAGCAGGACATTGTTAGATCATTCATGAGTAGTCTTGAGGAAGATGGGGTGTCTCTCCAGCAGGGTCTCGAAATGAAAGACTCTGAAATAGGGAAGCTCGAGAGCGAGATAAAGGCGCTTCAGGCACAGGTCGATGCATCCAAGACCGCTGACACCGTGACGGAGGAACTCGAGAGAAAGCTCACTGAATATGCCGAGAGGGTAGAGGCGCTAAAGCAGGATATTGTCAAGAAGGACTCCACCATAAGCGCCAGCACGAAAGAGCTCAAAGAAGCCAAGGAAGACGTTGAGGAGCTCAAGATGAAACTCGGAGAAGCTCAGAGCCAAGTCGAGGTATTCAAGGCAGAGGCCATGGCTGCAAAGACAACAACCACGAAGACTGACCAAGAGTACCAAGCACTGGAATCAAAGATCTCCCTCCTCGAAACGGCTCTGGAAGAAAAAAGAACCGAGGCGGATCAGAGCGCTGCACAGATCAAGGAGCTCGAACGAATCAAGCAGAGCCTTGAGAAAGAGAAAGAAGCCGCAGAACTGGAGAGCAAAACACGCGGCGATGAACTTGACTCCATTCAGGACAAAATCGTAGGAATAAAGGAATTAGAGCAGAAGGTCTACGATCTTGAGGCAGAACTGAAGGCCTCCGAAGAACAGATTCCTAGGTTGGAGATGCAGAAGGAGGCGTTCGAGAAAGCAACCCGACTCATGGAGAAAGAGCGAGACATAGCACTGGAACAGAGAGATCTGTCAGATGAAAGGACTAAGCGCTACATCCAAGTTCTGAACATGGAATCGAACACAAAGGTTCTTGTGATGGTTGACGATGTCGGCACCATTACGCTAGCTGAGCTCGCAAAGTCGATTGGTCAGCCCGTTGGTCTTGTGACCAAGTGGGTAAGGCAGCTTGATAAACTAGGAGTCCTCAAACTTAAGGGTGACAAAGCCATCTCAACTCTAAAAGACCTCAAGCTGAAAGAGGGAGAGGTCAAAGTCGACTAGTAGATGGCCGTCAGAAAGCTATCGCTCGGTCTCCTCCCTGATATGAGCTAACTATTTGAGTCCAGTAGTCAGCCATCTTCCCGAGTGAGCTTGAAAAATCATTTGCAAGTCTGAACTCGCCCATCCTCTTCTCTACGAGGCCAACGTCACGAAGCTTCCTCATGACTTTGACGTAGAGACCTCGACTCGACATCACAAATCGTTTCCACTCGGAATCGGACACAACTCCGTTTGCCTCTACTATCTCATTGAGAATCTTGGCAGCCTGCTCCACCTGCATCTCAGTCGTGAACACATAGCGCAGAAGATGCCTTGGGCTTATCAAGGACGGGCGTCGTACGATGTGTATCTTTGCCATACTCAATACCCAAGTATTGTCGACTGGAGATAGATATGAGGCTGGGTATTACGCTGCAGCCCTCAAGTTCTTCGTCAACAGGATCGGAATGGTTATCCCGACTAGGACTGCAAGCGAAACGACAGTCTGAAGCGCAGCCTCCCCGATGGCGAAGACCCAAAGAAGCGCTCCAGTCAGCAGACAACCAAGTATTGGCAGTATCTGGAAGGGCGTTCTAATCCTTCCCATCGCGGCTACAAGGATAAAGAATCCGTATGCAACCGCCGCAAACGCTAGCGCGAGTGCAAACATGACTGCAAGAAGTTCAAAGAGCCCGGGAAGTAGGAAACCTGCCAGTGGCTGAAAGTATGCGACGACCAACCAGATCAAATCAAACACGATGATGAACTTCAGACCGCCAAGAGCGTTTTTGATGTCCACATCAGAAGGTGCATTACTGAACATGATTGTCATTGCCAAGAACGCTACAATCCAGAATATTGGGCTTATCACCGTGAGACCGGCGAAAGTTGCGAAAAACAAATAGACAAAGCCCCCAATCAGCTCCACAGGATGCAGTGGGTTGGCTAGTAGCATTGGACTGGCCTTCATGTTGATGAGATCCCCAAGAAGAATCAATGCTTGCCCCCCGATTCCAAGAGATCCGGGTACAAGATAGGTGGCTCCAAGGGCAAAGAGGATAAGGAGTACCAGAGATACGGCTACCGGTGCAAGATTGATGATGGCTCTCTTGAAAGTGCTCTCGGGATTGACATAGCGCACATAGCCCAGGATCACTCTGTCTTCCTGTCGTGTGACGTTGATTGGCTTGAATTCCACAATCTTGGTTCTGGTGAATAGACATCCAAGAGCATGCGAAGATTCATGCAGGGCAACTCCGGGTCCCACCAACAAGTACCATGATCTAGAGCCTGGATTTCTGGTCGTGGCGAGAAGGGAGTGAGAGAGACGCTCCAGAAGCCAGCCCAGTCCCCAAACGACGAAGAAGAGCACCAAGGAAAGTAGTACTATCATGAAGTAAGCATTCATTGTTGTCCCTCTCTGTTGAACCGTCTTTGACTATTCCGTGACATGCAATATTCCTATCGACTTCGAACTCATTCTCTTCTGGCTCTCTCGAGCTCTCTCGACCTCTCCCGCTGGATTTCTTGGACCCTCTTCGCTCGAGCCTTGTCAGCATCTTTGAGTTTCTTCTTAAGGTTGTTCGCCCTCTTCTTTAGCTCAGATATCTGCTTCTGTTTCTGCTTCTTCGCAAACTCGTAGTCTTTGCCAGCCCTTTTCCAAGACTCTTCTAGCGCCTTGGCTCTCTTCCTGATTGCCTCGTACTCCTCTCTCCTCTCGCGCGCTATCGACTTGTACCGATTGATCTCCGCATCTAGTCGGGGCTCTATTCCCCTGAGCTGAGACTCAACATCGCTGAGTTCATTCTCAAACCGTATCGTGTCGGCATCGATGCGTTGTATTCTCGGGTCTGCACTAAACTCCCTATCCGACATTGCCATCGTTCATCAGGTAGTGTACGAGTATTTCACTCTTGTTGGAGATGGTAGTTCATCATAGTTGTTTGACGTAGTTCCTCATGGTGCCCATGCCATCCATTGAAATCTCCACGAAATCGCCATCCTGAAGCGTGAAGTCATCTGGAGGTACGACACCAACTCCTGTGAGCATGATGGATCCTCTCGGTACTGGATTGTCCCTGAATAAATGTTCAGTGAGTTCTTCGAAATTCCTCTTCATATTCGAAGTGCTAGTTGCCCCAGTGAACACGGCCTCTCCTTTCCTCTGGATTGTCAGCTGAATCCCGACGTTCTTGGGATCTTTAACCTCGTCAGCCGTTACGAGATAGGGGCCAATCGCACAGGAGTTCTGGAAGACCTTCGCTTGTGGCAAATACAACGGATTTGCGCCCTCAATGTCTCGTGAGCTAACGTCATTTCCAATCATATAGCCCACAACCCTCTTCTCGGCGTACACTAGGGTGAACTCAGGTTCTGGAACATTCCACGCCGCATCGCTCCTGATGCAAATCACGCTGTTTGGACCGACTGTTCTGTAGCCAAGACCTTTGAATAGAATCTCAGGCCTCTTGGATTCATAGACCATATCATATATCCCTTTTACATCGGTTTCGTCCTCGCGTGCGTCCACACTACGTTTGTATGTGACCCCTGCCGCCCACACTTCCGAAGGAATGATAGGCATGATGAATTGGCGCTCCAACCAATCGTGTTGATAGGTTCTGGGCGTTCGTCCCTCAATTAGGGATTCCAAGAATGTTTCCAGGGGCGTTTCGTCCACTTCATGCAGAAGAAGGTACTCACCAAACGGATCAGACCCCAAGACTTCATAGACATGGACTCCATCCTCATCAACTATGCCTGAAACCGGGCTTGGTCCTTCCATGAATCTAACGAGCTTCAAGAACGTCACCAAGCAGCCGAAGCATTTGCAGGAGTTATCCATTTCGGTCTACAGAGCAAGGGACCAGAAGAAGTGTCAGCTCGTTTGGTGTGCACTCATGATTGCTTTGGCGAGATCTCTTGCTGTAGCTCCAATCAAAACTGCCTTCTGCTCATCTAGCACGCTCTGGATGACATCAGTGATGCTGTCTTCATCTGCTGTGGTGCCCACTAGCCCTTGCTCTATTTCAGGAAGTGTGTCTTCAGGATGCAGGAAAAAGTCGCCTAGAATGGTTATATCCCTAATTGAATTCTTCTCCACATCAACTCGCACCTTGACCATCTTTCCGTCAGGGATTTTGTAGCTTGTAAACTCCAAAGCCGTCACCTTGAAAGATTCCATTCATCGGTCGCGTATTTCTCATGCACTAGACTCGCAGCGAGGTTCATCTCCTCCACCGTGAGATCCCCTGAAACCAGCTCTAGGTTGAGAGCCTCTGAGAAGCCCGCTACAAGCGCCTCTCTGAGTTCATCCATACTGACTTGACACCCAAGCAGGTCGCGGATGGATGTAACCCTCTCCTTTACATCTGCTATCATCTTATCCGAGATCTTCTCTTGGGGGACTTTCAAAATGGAGAACATGACCTCAACATCAAGGTCTAGGAGAATGGTGCCGTGTTGAAGCACACAGGAATGCCTTCTAGTCTGAGCGTTGCCCGAGATTTTCTTGCAACCAGCGATTATGTCGTTGATTGGCTTGAACTGTGCATCTATACCGAGGTGTTCGAGACCTTTGACGACTCCACTACACAGGATTCCGTACGACTCAGGAATGTCATCTGGAGCAAGCCGATGACGCCTGGGTAGAATGATACTGTATGTTATCTCACCATTGAAGTCGTGGTAGACGGCGCCGCCTCCAGTAATCCTTCGGATGTAGTCAATGTCATTCTTGCTGCAATACTCGAGGTCTACCTCCTCCTTCATGCCCTGGAAGGTGCCAATGGAAACGGCGGACGGATTCCAGCGGTAGAGTCTCAGAGTTGGTGGAACTCTCTCTTCTCTAAGTGATCTCATTATGGCCTCATCAATTGCCATGTTGTTGTAGGCGTTCTGGACTGACAGGTCTAGAAACCGTATCTTCTCCATGTCACTCACCAGCCAGTCTGTGCAAGAGCTTCTGCAGCCTCTTCTGGAGTCAATGGACGAGGGTAGTTGTACATGGGCCCGCTTGGCCTTTCATTGTAGAATGGGCGGTTGCAGCCTCGGCAGCCAGAGGTTCGGAATGCCTCCCCGGAAGACAATAGCACACCCAAGAGCGACGGATCCAGCTCCACCCTTAGTGCCCCTTCATGATCCATGGCAATCTCCCTCTTGGTCACGTACCCGTGCGAAATCAGAAACCTCAAGGCCTGCATCCGTCTGTACGTTGACAACTGAGGAGGCTTCTCCTTCTCAAGTTTTGTCCCTCGAACACCTGTGAGGGCGAACAGCCCAACGCTAACCCCTATCTCGTTCATTGTCAAAATGAAATCTGCAGATTCCTTCTCAGTTTCACCTAGGCCAATCACTAGATGTGTCGTGACGTTCCCTTGGCCAAAGATCTTCAGGGCATCTTGAAGGGCTTTCAGGTGCGTTTCCCATTGATATGGACCACCCCGCTTCTTGCCCTTGACGGTATCAAACAGTTCTGGCGTACACGCATCAAACGCAACACCGATACTTGTGGCCCCAGTGTCACGGAGCCGAATTATATCAGACGAATCGAGCGGGTGAATTGAAACCGACACAGGCAAACTCGTCTTCAATCGGATTTCTTTCAGTATGTTCACAACATCTTCGACTGCCTCAGGGTAATTCAATGACTGAATACAGTAGCGCTGAAATGTGTCGATAGTATCTAGACTCTCAAGAACCTTATCAAACGAGTACTCTGGCCACGAGATTCTGGAGAGTCGATCTGATGAAGAGGTGCTCTCCCTTGCCTGTGGACAGAACGCGCAGTTTGCATCGCACTTTCCATCCCTGTACGTCATAAGAAAAGCAGTAGTGAAACAGGAGTCCAGAAACCCCGCCTCAAGTCCGAGTTGGATTGCCGTACCAAGTGAGAGTCGTACCTTCTCAACCAAAGCCATCGAGGCTTCCTGCTGCGTCATTATGCTATAACGATGTCGCTGCGTCCAGATTGTAACTCTGCCAAAACTGTATTATTACAGGACCCAGACACACCTTGGACGTATCTAAGCACTATTAAGAACTCATTCTCTGGAGAGCGCATTTCCAGACTAGAGTGTTTGCCTATGACTACGAGGGAGAATCGTCCAACCGACCCGAAGATTCGGAAGGAGAAAGAAACTGTAGAACGCATGATCCGCTACTATTGTGATAGCAAGCACGATTCATTGACTGGTTCTTTGTGTGAGAGTTGTACAGAGCTGCTAGATTACAGTCATCACAGGTTGGACCACTGCACCTACGGCGAAGACAAGCCAACCTGCAGGAAGTGTGAGATTCATTGCTATCGACCGACTATGAGAGAAGAGATACGCAAAGTGATGCGATACTCCGGACCTAGGCTAGTGGTTCGCGCTCCAGCCGACTGGATTCGACACTGGGTTCATGAGCGGCTTTAGTTCTAGAAACAGGAGCCTACACCGAAAGAACGAAGACGTCACCCTCGTCGTATTTTCCCTCGAACTGTCCGATTTTCTCGGGAACAAGATACACAGGTGTCAAACCCCTAACTGTCTGCGCGCTCGTATATACGTGATTGGATATACCACGTATAGATACATGGTCAACTCTGGGCCTGAAGCTCTGGGAAGCTCTGAATCGTACGAAACTATCGCCCGAAGACGCAACAATTCCTATCTTACGACTCCAAGCTCTAACCTCCGCGTCTTTTTCGGTTGAGCCCCCGGCAACTACGCCTCCGTGCTCGTAGTGTGGGATTCCAGCGTCAAGGATCCCTACGTGGTCACTGGCATGTGCTCGTGCCAGATGTCCTTGTAGGCCGCCCATCTTCACGTATGAGGCATCACTTGAAACTCCTACCAACA
>JBHLOD010000031.1:0-5789 GCA_048940825.1 Promethearchaeota archaeon
GCAGTGCAAATGGTCTCGTTGATGCCCACAGAATCCTCTGAGAAGAAGGCAATCAAGAAGACTCTGGCCCTCTTCTTTGCCCGCGTGAAGTTCACTCGAGACATCGACCCCGCGGAAGAGATACGTATGTCGATCCCAGACCCCGCCTCTCTCAGTGCAGACCAAGAATCCGACTCACAGACAGATTTCATGGAGTTGAGGCGAAGCATAACCAAGAAATCTCTGGAAGAGAGTGCAAATGTGGTCAAGCGGCTCTATGTCCGGTTGCTTAGCCCGGATCCTTGGGGAAACGAATAGAGGGCAATTTCATATCAGTGCGAATGTCAAGAGCGGACCATCTGGTTCCCAACCTTCTCAAATCGCGCTTCTGAACTCTTCACGACGTGCCAGTCGGTATAATGTAGATTGACGGTTATTACAGACTGGACAACCTCGATATCCATGAAACTTGCGTCCTGGACTCCTGACCAACCACCAGTGGCTCCAGAAATCGTCCCGGGATTCAGGATGAGTTTCCCTTCATATAGATCGATGGCAGGCTCGTGAGTGTGACCGTGAATCCCAACGTCTGCACCCACGTTCATCATGATCTCCCATAACTGCTTGATATTGCCTCGGGGTCTAAGCTGTGTGCCATGCAGTAGAAGGAAGGATAGCTCCTCAATCTCAACTTGTTCATGTATGTTGAAGGCTCGGCCATAGTCCATGTTCCCCTGAACCATGTAACACCTGGGTAAATCAGGCATTGCAGCTCTCATCTCTTCCTCTCGGATAAGGTCGCCGGTGACAAGAGCTAGGTCGTAGTGTGAGCTCTCTATTTGAGCATAGAATGGGGATGGAATCGAGTCACGACGTGATGGGATATGTGCATCTCCGAACACGAGCACTCGGTTCAATGCTCAGCCTCCGGGACTAATAGCCTTGCGTCGCAGTTACCCCTCAGGCACTACGTCGAGTCCCAGTGAGATTCCCGAGAATCCTCTCATATACTTCCCGCTTCTTGCCCTTAGAGAGCTTTGTCAGGCGCTCAACAATGAGTTCGGGTGTGCTTCTAGCAAGGTAGCCGAAACGTGGCGTCCGGTCTACAACAAGCTCGAGATTCTCATCAAGCCCCTGTGCCTCAATTCCGTCGATTCGAACAGGGGTGTCAGTGACTTCCTTTATCTCGCGCGCCATATGACTGCAGATCACGGTGCAGCTTCGGGTATCACGCTGTAGAATCTCAATGAGTCCTGCTATCACGTTGGCTGCGCTACCAGGTTCAGTGATTGCCTCAACCTCGTCAAACAGGGCCAGTTTGGGCTTTTCCGATGTAACGATGTCGGCAAACTGCTTCAATGTGGTTTCGAACGCACCAGCACTTACCATGCCTCTGCTCTTGTAGAAGAAGTATATCTCCTCAAACGGGGGCATGTATGCATTGTCCGCCGGCACTGGTAGCCCTGCTTGTGCCATGGTGGCTATCTGAGCAAGTGTCTGGATCGTTGTCGTCTTGCCACCACTGTTTGCACCTGAGAGGATAGTACAATTCTCCTCGTTTGTGCCTAATGGTTGGAAGGGAGTCTTGCCGATGGCATAGTCTATGGGTTGAACCTGACCATGTTTGCCCCTCAACATGCTCTCTGTTAGGGCCACGTTTCTGGCTCCTTGTACGCCAACACCTGAGTACTCTGTTGAAATAGTGGGTGTTCGTAGATCATACTCCTGGCTGAACAATCCAACAGCAAGGAACAAATCGAAGTCCAGAAGAGTGCGTACGGCCTCGGTCACTGCTGCGGTTAGCTTCTCAAGCTGACCGGATATCTTCTTGATGAGTCCGAACTGCCGGTCTGCAAAGAGCCTCCGCAGTCTGTCTTCAAGATCATTAATCTGGGTTGAGAGCATCTTCACAGGCAGAGCGATCTCTTCACTGATAATACCAGTAGCCCAATCAGCCTCTTTCATGGTCAGACCGAGCATCTCTACTAGCTTGTCCTCAGCTTCTTGTATGGTAGAATTGAAGGTTTCTACAATCTCAGCAGGAAGCATGTTTCTCAGTGCGCTTCCTTCTGCCCCATCTAGCTCAGCAGACTGTAGAATAGAGATTATCTGCTGGCCTCCCAATGTCACTTCACTCTTGGAGATTCTAGTCTTTATCTCTTCATTCAACCACGCCTCGGTCTCAGCAATAGCAGTTGGGAATGCCTTCACGGCTCTTCTGTATCGGTCAAGCTCGGCATCAACATTTTCAGCAAGGTCGCCCTCCTCATTCAGGTTCTTCAGAAGTTCTCCGACCTCTTTGAGGCTATCAATGTCGATGCTGTCAATGAAACTCCGGACAGAGTCGTTCATCGGTAGTTCCCCAAAGACATTCGCAAGCTTGGAGGCCGCATCAATAACTCGGTAGTTTCGGGCGTAGAAACCTATCGTCCTCTCGGGCAGGACATCGTCAATCGTCCAGTCCTTCCCGAGGATTTCCACGTTGTCTAGCATGTCGACAGAATCGTCATACACTCCAAGTGGCGATATGTAGATGACCAAGTCATACCCCTTTGCATAGTCCACTGCGTTCTCGCCCTCGGATATGACGTACACTGGGCACCAACGATCCACACCCTCATTCACAAGCTTGTCGAACACGTTCTCATCATTTGTGATTATGACCCTGCCCTCGAGTCGACGTGGCTTGACCCTTCTGTAGAGACCGCGTGTCTGACTCAAGTTCGCGCGCAGGATTTTCTTTTGCTCTTCAGTGAGCTCATGCACCATCCTGGAGGCGTCTGAGAAGTACTTCTGCCGCTCATGAATAACGTCGAGTTTGTTGGGGGGTAGGGGGAAGTAGAGAATTAGCTTGTCCCTAGCATAGCTAGTATTCGTATAGCCGCGAATGATGTCTATGACGGAGTTGAATATCTTCCGGGCGTCCACACTTCTCAAGATTGTGTTAGCACTGGCACCGAATTGGACCTCAAATGCAGCTTTCACAATGTTGACTGCTTGTTTGTCACCAATACCTTGCACAGCCGACACGAGATCAAGACGTGAATCCGTGATGACCTTGAGAGCGACTGCCTCACTGCCGAAGTGGTCAACCAGCGCCTTCTTGACCTTTTCACCTACACCTGGAATGTCCGAAAGACTCTCTAGACTCAATCCTGTATCCCCTGAGTCGTGGCTGTTGTCTGCTGCAATGTACTCCTTAAAGACCTGACTCTCAGTCAACTCGAGTCACCACCTTGCTGAACTAAGACCCGTTAAGCTCCGAAGACGGAGATTCTCCCTCTATTGTCTACACGAGTTCATTGAAAAGCTCCTTCAAAACCACGAGTTTGGCGCGCTCAGGAGTTACTCCTGCTTGTCACTGTATTGAGAGAATCCGGCTCTTGGAAGGTTCTGTGCGTGGGATTGAGGAAAAAGACATAGTCTGGTCCCACTTCAGGGACCAGAACTGTTGGCTAGTACGAACGGGCTATGTAGACTATCTCCTTGGCGACAGCACCACAAAATGGGCATATGCCCTCGGGAGTTTCCTCTATGTCCATTCTAGTTCCAAGTATCTCGCCGCCGACCCTATCCTTGAGCTCCTCAGCACAGGCTAGTCCTTCCATCTCAGTGGTGCAGAAAGGAGTTCGAGCGATTTTGCGCTTCTCTAGGGCATCAGCAATCTCACCTTCCCTTTCTGCATCTACCACTAGACCTTCCAACTTTGCCTCTGCTTGGGATCTCAGATTCTGGTCTATGTCCACTCCAAGGCTCGCAACTCTCTTCTTGAGGCCCTCAAGGTCTACAACCTCTCGTTTCATGGTGTCTCTGCGGAAGAGAACGACTGTGTTCTTCTTGATGTCCCTAGGACCCGCTTCAATCCGGATAGGAACGCCTTTCATCTCCCAGTAGTTATACTTCCAACCCGGAGTGGCATCAGAGTCATCAAGGTGGACTCGGAAACCTGCCTTGTTCAGCGTGCTCTCAATCTTCCCGCAGTACTTCAGTACGTCATCTGCATCCTTGTCCTTGAATATAGGCACAATCACCACCTGATAGGGGGACAGCTTGAAAGGCAAGCGAAGACCCTTATCGTCGCCGTGAATTGATATCATTGCCCCGAAGATTCTTGAAACGGCTGGACCATAGCAGGTCTGCCAAGCATAGACCGTTTCATTCTTCTCGTTGAGAAACTTGACATCAAACGCTCTGGCAAAGTTGTCACCCAGATCATGAGTCGAAGGCAACTGGATCACCTTTCCATCGGGCATCATGGTATCAGCCGCGTAGGTGTTTAGCCCACCTGGGAATTTGTCCCACTGAGTTCTCTTGAAGATCAAGACGGGGATTCCATAGTCTCCCGTCACCACTTCTTTTGTAATTTCAATGTCTTCCATGACCTGTGCAATGGCCTCATCATGAGTTGCAAACACATTGTGACTCTCAATCCAAAGAAACTCGCGTCCCCTCAAGAAGGGGCGGGTGCTCTTGACCTCGGACCTGAATATGGAACAGCGTTGATACCTCTTCAGGGGCATGTCACGCCAACTTCGAATCCAGAGTGAGTACATTGGATAGATTGCGGTTTCGCTCGTAGGCCTCAGCGCCAGTGGTTCCTCCAGTTTCTCGCCGTCGCCAATCTCCCTTATCCAAAACACCTGAGGAGAGAAACCCTCAACGTGTTGAGCCTCTTTCACAAGATTGCTCTCAGGAATCACGGTAGGAAATAGCATGGGCAGGTGACGCTTTCGTTTCAGAACCGTTTCCAATATGTTGAACATGATGTCCATAGTCATGTAGCTCCATGGTGGAAACGGAGTGAAACCCTTGACACCATATCGGATTTCTGCAAGCTCTGCGACTCTGCAGATCTCACCATACCAATCAGGGAAGTTCTTCTCCTTGCTTATGTTGAAGATGATCTGTGCATCTTCTTTATTGTCATTGCTGCTCATGGTATCTACTCCTGTGATTTGATTGTGATATAGAGCACTGGCTAGGACAGAGAAATAGCATTTCATTCAATCGGAACGTGTTCACCTAGCATTTACGTTCACCAACAGACAGTCGTTCTGTGTTCATATTTAAAGTCTGCTGTGTACTATCACCGCTTGGTGGTGACCTCGCCGACTTCTCGTATCCTCTCGTCCAGCTTGTGTTCCTTGATTAGCTTCGCAACCGAATCAGGTACTAGGGTCTCCCATTCAGGATTGTCCCAAAGAATGAGGTCTCTAATGTGTTTGGCGCTGTAGGTGTTTCTCTCAAGAAGCTTTGTTTCATCCACTTCGATTCCAGCTTCCTTCAGTAGTCTTCGAACAAGCGGATTATGCGTGTAGGCTTTCTCGAAGTACGGAACAAAACTTCTCAAATGAGAAACCCACAGTGGATGTATATTGATGTCTGAGAGAGGAATGATATCAATGCGGTCAAGTGGAAGCCCCTCATCAATAAGCGCCCCCTTCATGAACATGACCCTCTCTCCGCCTGTGAAGGGGTTATGCGGTGTATGTGAGTACTGAGCGCTGCCTATGACGATGATTAGGTCCTCCTCCCTCTCCAGAATCTGCCTGACTGAATGGACATGTCCCTTGTGAACCGGTTGGAAGCGCCCGATGAATGCAGACCTCATCTTTACCGCAACCGAACGGGTTGTGTGACGTAATAAGGCTTCGGCAGGGGTACGATGAACGGAAGTCCTTAACTGCTCAAGTCCCACCGAGGGCGTAGGGTCTCCGTGATGATAGAGATTGATGGCTCCTACGGTGAGGGGGGAGGTCAGATACTCCGTACATCGATTGCATTGTCAGCACTCACGATGCGTCCAGTAA
>JBHLOD010000031.1:5889-8849 GCA_048940825.1 Promethearchaeota archaeon
CGGTCTTCGCACATACAGTTCGAAAGATGGGTCTGCATGTTGAGATATCTGTAAAGAAGAGAGGCCACTTTCCTAGAGGAGGAGGAAGAGTGTCTTGTGCGATCACACCCGTGGAAGAACTCGCTCCGCTTGAACTCGTGGACTTTGGTGATATCGTAGGAGTCAGCGGCATCTCGCATTGTGTAAGACTGCCGTCGCATGTTGCGAGACGGCAGGCCGATTCAGCACATTCGGTGTTGCGTGAGTACGGAATAGAGCAGATTGCGATTGACACGGAGTCGTATCAGAAGAATGAGGATAGACACCTAGGACCCGGAAGTGGAATTGTCATATGGGCGGAGTCTGAGCAGGGTACAAGACTTGGCGCTGATAGACTTGGAGAGAGAAGAAAGCCTGCAGAGGATGTGGGTTCAGAATGTGCACATCAGCTGATTGATGAGATCTCCACGGGGATGGCGGTCGATTCCCATTTATGCGACATGTTGGTCCCCTACATGATGTTGGCAAGGGGAACGAGCACAATAGGTGTGACCAAGATCACAGCACACCTAAAGACCAACCTGTGGGTAGCTCAGAAAATGCTGGATGCGAATGCCTCTCTTGAAGGGGAGATTGGAGGCCCGGGGAAGCTAGCTGTCAAAGGAGTCGGATTCTCGCTGCGAGATTAGGGCAACAAACTCATCCACCGACTCTTGGAGAGAGGCCAGGTCCACCTCTTCGAGAGCGTTGTTCATCAGCTCTTGAATGCCTTTGCCCTCGATAGCAACTATCTCATGGGCGCCTGGCATCTTCTTCCTAGCAAGCTCAAGCTGCTCGGGCGGTGTGATGTCAATCTTGTTCAGGACAACGAGAAGGGGGTTCAGGGGAAACATCCTTTGAACCTCCTTGTATAGATTGAGCTGGTCTTTGAGACCCCAGCCACAGGCCTCAGAAGGGTCTATCATGAAGATGATGACGTGAGCGAGGTACTTCAGTGCCGCAATCGCCTGTCTTTCAATCTCATTCCGTTCTGACATGGGCCTATCCAGTATCCCAGGCGTGTCAATGATCTGGACAGTCTGGTCTCCGACAGTCAGATGCCCAATGATTACCTTCTTGGTAGTAAAGGGATAGTGTGCAATCTCGGGCTCGGCCGTTGAAACAGCCTTCACAAGCGTTGATTTGCCGACATTAGGGAAACCTGCACATACTATGGTGGGAGAGTTGGGAGTTACACCAGGAAGGCGTGACATAGTCTTCTTGGCTTCGATGATGAAATCTAGGTTGGGCGCTGTCGCGCGCACGATTGATGAGATTCTGCCCTTGGCGGCTCTACGGGTCTTCTTCATCTGACGAAAGTCCTCTGCTAGCTTCAATGCCTCAAGATGGTTGTTGGTGATTTCATCGATTGGGGGCGTGCAGTTGTAGACAGCTCCAAGAGCCTGTTTCAGTCTATCAATACCGACCAGAATCTCGGTTAGCTCGTGATAGAATGGATGCAGATGGTCTAGAGAGGGAAAATCCTCCACCGCCTCCTTCAGTTTGCTCTTGATTTGCTTTGTGAACTCCTGAAGTCGTGTTATCTCCCTAATGCGGGTTCGCTCTACTCTCTTTAGTCTAAGAGAGCTCTTCATGCTCACACGTGTCGACTTCTTCTGAGCAAAGTCGATGATCTCCTCTGCAGTCATTATGGTGGGGATCTTTGTGAAGGGGTTCAGCCACTGCATCTCTCTCAGTCAATTCCTGCTTGGTCTTTGTCTGCACAAAAGGAACAGTTCAAAACGTTTTAAAAAGAACCTACATGACCGTAATTCGGGCCAGAGCGCCCTACGGAGGACCTCTTGTAATGTCACTTCCTACAGGTGCAACCGTTGTTGGTATAAAGTGCAGTGATGGAGCTATCGTGGCTACCGACTCATTAATCAGCTGGGGAACCTTCATTCTCACAGACAAGGGTATCAAGGCATTCAAACTATCTGACACCATAGTCTTAGCCTCTGCAGGGCTCACCTCGGACTATCAGATGCTTGTGAATAGGCTTCAAGCAAGTATCAAGCTCTACGAGCTGAATCAGAAGAGAGCCATCAGTGTGAGGGCGCTATCCAAGATGGTGTCTAATACTCTGTATCAGCAGAAAATGGCGCCTCTGTACGTACAGACTGTAATAATTGGGTTTGATACTGACGGCCCCGCACTCTATACACTAGACATGGGTGGATCATTGATGCCTGAGGATTATACAGCCGCCGGAAGTGGAACGCAGACAGCCTTTGGAGTCCTAGAGAAGGACTACAAGGATGGTCTGACGGTCAAGGAGGCAGAAAAGATAGCAGTAGCAGCAATCAAGGCAGGAATATCCAGGGATGCCCAGTCTGGCGGCGCAATCCGAATCATGAGCGTCACCAAAGACGGTGTCGCTGAACGAACCGTAGAGAACTAGCGCGTGTGCCTTGCGTGGGACCTCACCATCTCATCTTTCGTGCTCATTCTTCTTCGAGATATAGCGTAGCAGCTCTTCTCGGTGCTATTGGAATGGATAGTCGATTGACTGGATTGGAGCTGAGTGCCCCACTTGAGATATCTGATGGCTTCATTCGGAAGGCGACCGAGAAGGGACCTGTCATAGTTGCACATTCTGTAATGAGTACACAGACAAATCGGGTGTTTCATGAGAGCAAGAAGACCAAGGCACAATTCGGCGATGCAGTCACGTTGATTGGAGGCGGGCCACACGCGAGCGCTCGTCCCTCGGAACTCCTAGACGCTGGGTTTGACCATGTCGTAATAGGGGAGGGAGAGAAGCTCGTTACAGACCTACTCTGGTATTTGTTGAATGACAAGGACCCTCGAGAGATTGATGGCGTTGTTTCTGAGAAGCGAGATTCCTATCCCAAGCCGAAGGGGCTTCCTAGGGTAGAACTGGATGAATACCCTCCCTTTGCCCTTGATATGAACGTGCTAGGACCAATCGAGGTGACACG
>JBHLOD010000032.1:0-8738 GCA_048940825.1 Promethearchaeota archaeon
TGGATCCCAAGTTTCGTGAAGAGATTAGCAGCATGCCAAATGGGGAAGAGCTCTCTGCTTGCTTTGCCTGTTCGACATGCACAGCTGCATGTCCCATTGCCAACCAATGGGACTTCAAGCCACATCAGCTGATTAGAATGATGCTACTCGGGATGCGTACTGAGGTCTTGTCGAGTAAGGAGATATGGGAATGTCTGACCTGTTTCGAATGTCAGGAACGATGTCCTCAGAAAGTCCGTGTCACAGACATATTCTTTGACTGCAAGAATCTCGCCGCAGAGGAGGGTAATGTGCCTGAGAACATCCTCGCACTTGCTAGGTCATTGATTGAGAAAGGCCAGCTATACGAGGTAATCAATGACTGGGAACGCGAAGACTTGAATCTGGAGCCAGAAGTGCCGGGTTTATCCACTGAGGAATTGAAGTCAATCCTGAAAGGCACTAGGACTGGCAAGCTTGTGGGCGGTGATGAATAGGATGCCAGTCTATAATCTGTATATGGGATGCAGTGTTCCAGCCAACTATCCGAACTACGAAGCCGCCATGACCAAGGTAGCTCAGGCCTTCGGAATGGATTTGGTCTACATGGAGGGTGTCGCATGTTGTGGAAGTCCCAACTTGCGTGCTATCGACTATTTCGGATGGCTTGTCGTCAATGCTCGAACTCTAGCAATTGGAGAGAAGGATGGTTATGATATCGTCACACCGTGTAACGGTTGCTTTGCCTCTTTGAAAGATGCGCTACATCACCTCAAACACAGCAAGGAGGACATGAGCAAAGTCAACAAGGAGTTGAAGGCATCGGGCCTCCAACTGAAGGGAACAATCAAGGTGCGGCATTTTATTGATGCGCTATATTCTGACGTAGGAATTGGTGAGATTAAGAAGAAGGTCACCAAACCTCTGGATGGTGTAGGAATAGCAATTCATTACGGATGTCACCTGCTTCGCCCTCAAGATGTGACTGAATTCAGTCCAGAAACGCTCCAAGAACTTGTAGAGGCCACAGGTGCCTCTGTTGTCGATTACCCACTTTGGAAACAGTGTTGTGGCGCAACGGTCCTGCCTGTAAACGAAGAACTTGCAATAAGACTGGCCCGTGACAAACTGAAGTCTATGAAGGAGGCTGGAGCAGTGTTCGCCACAGTTGTCTGTCCAGCATGTGGCAATCAGCTAGATTTGCAGCAACTTGGTCTGAAGGACAGCTATGGTGAGGTCTACGACCTTCCGGTTCTCCTATATCCTCAGATTCTAGCTCTGGCCATGGGGATGGATGAGGAAGAAATAGGGCTGAGCATGAACCGTGTTGCGGCTGATCCTATCTTGGAACATCTGACTGGTTGAGGTGCACCAAGCTTGGCCGGTCCTGTACTAATCATTGGTGCCGGTGTAGCAGGCATGACTGCCGCTGTGGAGTTGGCAGACAACGGCATCAAGACAATACTGATCGATAGGCAGTCCACGATAGGCGGCAACGCTCTTGACTTGTACAAGGCATTCCCAACAGACGACTGCTTCTACTGTTTTCAAGGAAATAGCTGGCGTCCTGGGATTCGCAAGTGTTTCTATCGAAGTGCGATGATTGACCAGCCTAACATCGAACTCATGGTAAATACAACAGTAAAGGAAGTATCAGGAACCCCTGGTACGTTCACTGTCGCTCTAGAAACTGGTCCCAACTATGTAGATGCCAAGAAATGCACGATGTGTGGACTCTGTGTAGAGCTTTCAGATGCTTTCCGACTACTGTCCCCCCAGTGTCAGCCACAGGCTGTAGTCTTTGACCCCGATAAGGCTGATGACGGAGCCAAAAAGGCCACGGAAGATTGCCCAACCAAGGCAATCAATTTGGATGCCGCCTTGTCAGAGGAATCTGTCAATGTTTCAGACATTGTGATTGCCACAGGTTATCACGAGATGCAACCAGTGGCTATTGATGAATATGGATATGACCGCATTCCTAATGTGATTACTCAGCTAGAGCTAGCCAAGATACTGGATCCCAACGGAGAAACTTCGGGGGCCTTGGTTCGCCCCTCAGATGGTGCCCAAGTCAAGAATGTGATGATGATTCAGTGTGTGGGAAGCAGGGACGAGAACTACTATCCGTTCTGTTCCAAGATCTGCTGTGTCTTCGCACTCAAACATGCAGACATCATCGCCAATGAAAGAGATGGTGCAAAGGTCAACGTTGTCTACATGGATATTCGGACATACGATCGACATGAGAGGTATTATCGAGAGGCTCGCGAATTAGGTGTGGAGTTCATTCGGGGTCGAGTACATCGAGTACAACAGCGGGAAGACAGCACACTGGATGTGATTGTCTACGACTCACTGCTTGACAACTACCTCCGATACAACATAGACCTCTTGGTACTCTCCTCTGCCCTTGAGCCACCAGAAGGTGCAGAGGCACTGATGAAATCCCTTGGTCTCAAATCAGCCAGTGGGTATGTTGCGCCCCTAGACCCAATCTCTGAGAACGAGGTAGTAGCAGCTGAGCATGTGTATGCATGTGGCACAGCACTTGGTCCTGCTGAGGTTCCCGAGAGTGTCAACCAGGCACGGGCAGTGGTCAGCAAGATCCTTCAGAGCAGGAAGTGATGAATGGTGGGCGACAAGTCGACGGTTCTTCTCTGTACCTGCGGCAAACAGCTTCAGCTAGACTATGGCTTCCTCGAGAGTGAAACTGGCAAGCTCGACCTCGTCAAGTCTGTGAAAGTCAATGACTTGGTCTGCCAAGAACAAGGTCTAGAAGAGATTACCAAGCTAGTTGATAGTAGTGATGGCAGAGTGGTGATTGCAGCCTGTACGAGTCAGAAGATTCAGCCTAGGATTGACCATTATCTTCACTCTGTGGGCAAGGACCCATCAAAGATTGTCTATGTCAATATCCGTGAGCACTCAGCTTGGGTGCATTCTGATTCGACAGAGGCATCAAAGAAGGCACTTGACATGATTAGGGGCGCGGTGGCGCGGTCATCACTCTCCGAATCTCTCCAATCCGAGAAGAAGGAGGTTCCAAACCACGTCACGGTGGTTGGAGGAGGAATTGCTGGCATTGAGGCCTCCCTGAGCCTGTCAAACCTGGGCTATCAGGTCGCACTCCTTGAGGTAGAAGAAGAGCTTGGAGGGCACGTTATTCACCTCCCCATAGTGGCTCCTACAGGAAAATCCGGTCGAGAGGTATTGAGTGGAAGACTTGCCGCTCTTCAGAACGATGAGAACGTCAGAATCATGACAAGGACCAAGGTCAAGTTCGTAGAGGGAGAGATGGGCAACTTTACGATTCACTATCTGACAGATGAAGATGAGGAAGAGAAGACACTTCAAACATCAGCTGTGGTCCTCGCAACGGGATTCGAAGAGTTCAAGCCTACCATGATGGATGAGTATCGCTACGGCAAGAATCCAGACGTTGTGACACAGTATGAGCTTTCCCAGATGCTCACAAAGAACGAGCTTTTACGCCCCTCGGATGGTCAGCCTGTCAAGGATATTGTCATGGTCCAGTGTGTGGGAAGCAGATCTGAGGACTACAAGCGCGACTGCAGCAAACTATGTTGCACCTTTGCTATCGACAACTCCCTTGAGGTTCTCGAGAGGAATCCTGATGCCAATGTATCAATTGTCTACATGGACATCAGAGTCCCCTTTGAGAACGAGATGATCTACAAGGAATCCAGAGAGAAGGGTGTTGACTATGTTCGCGGCAGAATCAGTTCGGTCTGGGAAAATGACGGACAGACACACTTGAGAATCTACGACTCTCTTCTGAATCAATATCTTGAGGCTGTTCCGGACCTCTTGGTGCTATCTACAGCCATTTTGCCCCCAAGAGGCTTGGCTGAACTCTCTGAAACACTCGGGTACGCGTTGGAAGAAGACGGGCATGTGAAGGAGCTCTACGGCAAACTTCGGAGGACAGAAACCCGCAGACGCGGAGTTGTCGCTGCTGGCGGAGTGACTCGTCCACAGTTCGTGTTTGAGGCTGTGACTGACGCACAGGCCGCAGCCCTAGTTCTTCATAACGAACTACAAGGTGGTACAATCGAGAAGATTGCACGTGGGGCAGTACTCAACGTTGACGATTGCGTAGGCTGTAGTCTATGTGCTCAACAGTGTCCTCGCGGAGTCCCTCTGATGATTGAAGAAACAGAGGCCGAAGAGGAGGACGAGGAACAGAAGATCCTCTTCAAGGCTGCAATTGACACTTTGAACTGTCATGCCTGTGGAGTGTGTCAGAGCCTCTGTCCGTCTGGGGCCACGCAACTCAACTTTCTCTCAAATGAACAACTCTGGGCGGAGATTGAAACAGTCTTGGATGGTGCTGGACCCGATTATCCCATCACTGTCTGCTTCTACTGTGAGGAGTGTTCTGTTTCTACCATTGACATCGTTGGTGCACGCAGAATGGAGTATCCTGCCAGCACTCGATTGGTTTCTGTTCCCTGTGCGGGAAGAATTTCGATAATTGACATTCTCAAGACCTTTGAACAGGGTGCCAGCACGGTCATGATTGCAGCCTGTGAAACGGACCGATGCCACATTGGCGGCACGGGCAATGAAATAGCCCAGGTTCAGGTGGATGTCACACGCGACATATTGAACGCAATTGGCTGGAAAGGCGAACGAGTCGACATGTTCAGAATGTTTAGTGCCGAGCCTGAGAGATTTACGAGTGCAATTGAAGAGATGGTCAAACGCGCTCAGAAGCTCGGGCCCACACCAGTTCATCTCGGAACTGCTGGCAAGTGGATGGAGGTGGCGGAGTGACCGAGGTGGCACGCGGACTAGATGCCATGGCACCAAAGAGGCGCCGCATGATGGACATGATTCTTGCTCTTGGCGGCTTGAAGGAGGAGGCCGCAATACCTCTCAGCAGGGTGAGTGGAGAGATTGCCAGTCTCAGAAGCGAGCTAGAACCACTGGCTGACGATATTCTCGCATTCCCAGATGCTTACTATGAGGAGTTCACCCGGGCAGTAGAGAAGTCCAATGTTGTTTCTCAGATCTCCGACAAGGCTGTTCTTCGAAACGCCATTACCAGTCTTGAGAAGGCCTGCTCAATACTCAATACTAGTGGAGTTCGAGGTCTATTGGAACTGCTAAAGTCTGCTCTTGAAGCCTTGGAGGGCGTGGAATACGCAGAAGTAGCCGAATCTGCTGCGGACCTGGCTAAGATACTAAAACCGCTTCCAGACCTGATTACTCAGATTGAGTCCGTCTTGGAGGTCTACGAGTCCGAGAAGCAGGCTGAGGCCGAGGCCGCACACGCAGAACTAGAATCACTGATTGAATCCATCTCAGACGTCCTACCAGAGATTGAGAAAGATGCTACTACGACACTGGATAGACTTCAAAAGCTGGGCACAAAGACTCGATATGGACCATTCCTGCGGACTTCAGCGCAGGTAAAACGCGGAATTCGTGAGGGACGGATAGATGAAGAACGCGCATCTGTTATCGTCCCTGGAAACGTTCTCACTGAGCTCAGACGGGGAGTGATAATGTTCATCCTCAACAAAATGGGTTCGAGAACGGTCGTTGAGATTGGCGAGCTCATGAAGGACTCTCCCGCGCTCGTCCAATCAGCCATTGTGAGCATGATTCAGAGGGGAGAGGTCGAGATGATTGGTCTCGACGGTGATGCCCCAGTCTTCTCTAGAGTGCTCGAAGCCACTCCGAAGACAACACTGGCACTCAAGAAGATAGTTCAACAAATCCGTGGGGTGTCCAAGTCACTTGAAGGCGACCTGAGGTCCTCAGTTGAGGATTCGCTGACACGATTAGAACCTCTGTTTGAGAGCCTGCAGAAACTGGGTCAATATGATGAAGCGCAATTGGCTGACCCTATGAACAACCTCAGGGTGGTGGTAGACAATGCAACAGAGGCCGTCTTGAGGTCTGAGAGTACCGACAGTTCCGAAGACCTTCGCCTGCTTGTTTCTGCAGGCCTGGAGGCCTTTGCACGCTTTAGGCTCAAGATAACCTTGGAGAAGGGCCCAAATCTAGTGTCAGGGTTGAATGTCTATGGTGAGAAGTTAGACCCAGAGGTCTACGAGAACATGATGTCCAACTATCTAGACAGCGAGCTTGAGAGAGGAACAATACTGGTTCTCATTCGTGAGATAGGTGCTATGACTGCAGAGGATCTTACAAAGAAGACGAATATTCCACAGAATAGAGTCCTGCAGCATCTACTTCGCATGAAACGCGATGAACTACTCACCCTTGCGGGTGAGAGGCACGGTTACCTTCTATATGATGTCCCCCGAACGCCCACTGAAGCTGAGATTGCAGTAGAAACCGCAAGCAGTCAGGCTCTCCAACTGACTGAGGCCAAGACGGAAGTGAGAACGCTTCTTGATGACCTTCGGGCTGAGGACATTGGCAAGTTGGCCAATGCCCTAGAGACCCTGTCAAAAGGTCGTGATAAACTGACCAAGGTATCTGTGGATGGTATCAACGTAGGTGAATCAGTGCTGGCCGGGGTTGAAGACAAGATAAAGACGGCAGTCGCCTTGACATATCGGACACGCGCACGTATTCCTAGCACTCGTGCTAAGGTGACCCTAGATGACCTGATTGATGTAGATGTACCCTCCGTCTTGGAGGAGTACAAATCGATGATGGGCTATGCACCCCTTCTGGGCTTCGGCACAATTGAGTGGGATCAATCAAGGTGTCTTGGTTGCAAGTCATGCGAGATTGTCTGCCCTGAAGACGCAATCCAGCTGAAACCTGTGATTCAAGCGAAGGAGCTCTTTGATTTCTCTGAGGATTCTATCGGAGAACTACCAGTCAACAGAGCACTCTTCTACAGGACTGTGAGGAACCTTGCTGCGAAGAAACCAGATGGCGACATAGTCCTAGAAAAAGACTCTCCAGGCTTTGGGAGAGTTGATGTAGACCTCTGGCTCTGTGTTGCATGCCGCACATGTGTGAGACGGTGTCCAGGACCTGACCCTGGGGCGCTAGAGCTTGATCTGAAATGGAGCCTGCCTGAGGTAGTACGTCAAATAACGGCACAAAAATAGACACCAGTCATGTGTCATTCCTCTTGGGTAATGGCCTTATACCCCATCTTAGTATCTCTTCCAACACTGCAAAAAGTGAGGGAGTGCAATGATCGATTTCAGTCTGACTATGGAACAGCTCGAACTACAACGAAAGGCAAGGGAATTCGCCCAGGAATACATGATTCCCTACGCCCACTATTACGATAGGACTGGTGAGTTTCCACTACCAATCATCAAGAAGTGCTGGGAGGCGGGTCTGATGAACCTAGGTATCCCCAAGGAATACGGAGGACCTGGGCTAGGCGCACTTGAGCAATGCATAGTAGTGGAAGAGATGGCGGCAGGATGCGCTGGAATGACTACTAGCATCTATGTCAATACACTGGGGGCAGAACCTATTCTGGTGGCTGGCAACAAGGAACAGAAGGAGAAGTATCTCAAGCCACTCACCGAGGACCTGAAGTTCGTCAGTTTTGCCTGTTCAGAGCCTGGAATGGGAAGCGATGTGGCTGGAATCCAGACCAGAGTCAAGAAAGAAGGTTCGCACTATGTTCTCAATGGATCCAAGTTCTGGATTACCAATGCACCCCATGCAGACTATTTCACAGTGTTTGCTAGTCTTGATCCTAATCAGAGGCACAAGGCCCTTTGCGCATTCATAGTCGATGCAGACACGCCTGGTGTGAAGACAGGTCGTCCAGTCCAGAAGATGGGCCACAAGGCATCTACAACGTCCTCGGTCATGTTCCGGGATGCAAAGGTCCCAGAGGAGAACCTGCTAGGCTCAGAGGGTAAAGGCTTCCCGGTTGCCATGAAGACATTCTCCATGACTAGGCCGGCAATTGCAGCATTCTCCACGGGTCTTGCTAGGGCTGCCATGGAATACGCGCGTGAATATGTCAACAAGAGAGAGGCATTCACTCAGAAACTTCGAGAGTTCGAGGTCATACAGTTCAAGCTGGCTGAGATGTACATGAAGATAGAGGCATCCCGAGCTCTCTATCTCAAAGCCGCTGTGGTTACCGATACCGAAGAGGACTCCACAGTGCCAGCGAGCGTTGCAAAGGCATTCGCAACAGATGCAGCCATGGAGATAGCTAGTGAAGCAGTGCAGATCCACGGTGGATACGGCTACATAGACCAATACCCCCTTGAGAAACTGTTTCGTGATGCGAAGCTATACCAAATCTATGAAGGAACCAGCGAGATTCAGCGCCTGATACTAGGCCGTCACGTGCTCAAGGGTTATGAACCTGCGATGAAAGAACTACCAAAGTGGGTGAACATGAAGCCTCCTGATTTCTGAGAAGCGGTTCATGGAGTGACGAAACATGTTGGTCAAACGATTCAGTGATTGTGAGGAGATTATCGCTCTAGATGGTACGATTCTTCGTGAACTCTTGAATCCAAGATATGATAGAGCAGACTTGAAACTCGACTATTCCTTAGCTCATGCCATCGTCAGACCAGGCCAGTCATCTGCACCTCATCGCTTCTTTGAGGCCTCCGAAGTCTACTACATACTTCAGGGTACAGGTCGAATGCACGTTGACAACGAGGTTTCAGACGTCCGCATCGGGGACGCAGTCTACATTCCACCGATGGGTGTCCAATACATCGAGAACACCGGCAGCACGGACCTAGTGTTCTTATGTGTGGTCGCCCCTTCTTGGTATCCGGATGCAGAAGAACTAGTGGAATAGTCCTTGGCAC
>JBHLOD010000033.1:0-8731 GCA_048940825.1 Promethearchaeota archaeon
CGCCAGGCTTTCGTCGAGGCATATGTCAAGAATCCTGTCGGGGACATTGTCGAGAGGGCTGTTCCGGGCCAGGTCCTAAACATTAGCCTAGATATACATGCTCCTGGTGAACTTGTCAACGGCACTATGATCATCTTCGCGAATGAAACGAATGTTTGGGCACCTGAGATATCCAATTTCGTTGATATTGACACCTATTACTTGAATCGAACACTCCTCAATTTCACAATGTCGTTCGTCGGTTATGGTTCTGGATACAATGAAACACATTCATGGGATGAGGTGATTGTACATATCATCCACGTTGATTTCGTGGCGAATGTCATGGATGACATGTCAATCCTCTACACTGAGTACTCATCGAGCAATGATATTGCAACACGTGCAACCAACTCAACAGAGATTTCCACGACCATGGTTGACAGTCTAGGTTGGGATATCGACATCGGACCAGAACGTACAACCATATGGTTGGCAGTGAGCCTGACTCCAGAAGCACCAAATGCAGTGATCAACCAAGTCGCATCACAGGCTGGATGGTGGGAAGACTATGCGGCCAATGCGTCTTTAGCAGGACAAGACAACTTCACCATCTATCACAATCCCGCAGACAGCAAGTCAGTAGTCGAGGTATTCGACGAGGAGATCATCTGGAGTCCGATCAGACTAGTCTTTGGCGACATTCCCATCTGGGAAGAGCCACTTTGGACTGTCACTCAAGAGGGCGCCCTAGATCTCGATGGCAACATGTTCACTACCGAGGATCAGTACTTCGTTAGAAGGACTGGGTCTTGGGAACACTGGGGCAACAACACAATTGAGGGAATGGGTGTGTCTGTGGTCTTCGACCCGACACCCGGCCGTGATGGTGACGAGTTTTGGTCAGAGTCTTGGCAGGGTGTTGTTAGAACGGTCATGGAGTACACAGCCAGTGAGAACTTCTACTGGTATCATGCATCCAACTGGTCCCTGGTTGGCATAGATACCATGGACTCCATAAAGGACACATTATGGGCTGACGAGGGTCTCGAGATTCCGAGTCCTGGCTACGAATGGATTGCCTGGACAAGCAAGAACCGTACCGACATACATAGCACGATTCCTGAGCTAGAGTCAGGCGTGTGGAGAAACACATGGTTCGCCTGGGGAACCCGGCAGACATTCAGAGTTTCAGCGACTGAGTCCCGGCGAGAGTTCGCGCGGTTTCGCGCTAGCTACGCAGGTCTGTTGATCTTCAACGATGTAATGGAAGGTGGTGCTGAGGATGCACCTGACTTCAAGATTGTTGGTGGGCAAGTAGTGACAGACGAGGTCACTCACTTTGTACTGATCGACACTGTGGAATCAGTAGAGTTCAGGAGACCGTTAGGCGCCACCAACGATTCAGGATTCGTCATTGTACCCGTTGGCACTGTGATAACATTCGGAGTCACAATCCACGATGTCAATGCAACAATCTATCCGCTTCAGATTCGCGATGCTGAAGGCATCCGAGGCGCGTGGGATTACAGAGAATCCTACGAGGCGGTAGCAAGTCTTAGTCCATCTGAGTTCGACTACTACATCTCCCGCGCATCTGTATCAGAGATGGCGTTCGACATTACCTTCAATGTGGACATGGTGGAGTACGACGCTGCTGATCCTACGAAGTGGAATCACGCTATCGCGTTCAAGGTAGACCAGCATTTTGGTGATTGGACGCTACACTCATTCGACAACAGCGTCTTGACAAACCGAAGCCTGGCCGTGAACTTCTTCGGAATCTTGGGCACTGGAACCATCACGCGATACAGCGCCGCTGAAACTCCAATTACTGACACCAATAGCGCTTCAGTGCAGGCCTCCTACTACCAGTATGGGGCAGATGATACACCCTTTGTCAATGTGACTATGGGTGGGTTGCCCTACATCACAGGTAAGGATGGCTTTGCGGGCACGTACATCTCTGGTTCGTCAACGGTTCCGATAGGTGCGTTCAATGTCATGTACCAGTCTGTTGCGGGCGCCACATTGACTAACTGGCGAATTGAGGGCTCGATGCTCTTCATGACAGCTGGGTATACTGAGTGGGACGGAAGCGAGATCATCTGCGATCCTGTGTTTATATCCTATTCAAGCGCCTTCCAGACTCAACAGACTACCACAACAGCTACGACAACCACCACAACAGGAACGACCACTGGCACCACGAACGGTGGAGAGCTAGCACTCTATGTCATGGTTGGCGGAGCAGTAGCAATGGTTGTACTCGTTTGCGTGATGATGCGCCGCAGGTAGCTCAAAGGAATATCTCGGGCCTCAGACTACCTGGCCCGAGCATCCTCTTTTTCTTTCTTCTGAGCCCTCTAGGATCAATCGGAGGTGAGGGCCTCAACAACCTCAGGAGGTAGTATATCACGAACCACTGTTATCTCGGTCAGGAAGCTATTGTCTGGAGGCATAACCAGTGTCCAGCCTCCCTTGGCATACTCATAGGCTGCGCAGGAGGCATGGCCCATAGCCAACCACTCCTCAACAGTGGGGTCGCCTCCTTTCACGAGAGTATGAAAGAGCGTCGCCAACATCGTGTGAGTCACGATGGCAATACTATCACCCGAATGTTTGGCTGAGAACTCGCTGACGCAGCTAGCAAGGCGGTGACGTGCATCCATCAATGACTCTCCTTTCTCTGGCTGATAGTCGGTGTCCTTCCACATCTCTGGGAGAATAATGGTCAGCTCCTCGGTACTCAACCTGCTTTTGCCCGTCTCGACCTCCTTGAGACAGTCTCTTGTGCTGGTTTTGGCACCAAACTCCTTGCTGAGTATCTTTGCAGTCTGGGCAGTGTCTTTTGCGGATGATGAGTAGACCATTGTGACTCCCGCGACTACACGTGATCTTGCCAGGTCAACAACTTGGTTCCTCCCAACTTCAGATAGGCCATCGCTCTCGTCTGCTACCCCGCTTGTTATGACGTAGACCATCGTCCTTGGAGCTAGTCTAGCGCTCAAGTCACGTTCCTGGATGAGGTCAAACATAACGACTACACTCTGCTCATAATCACTGCTGGAACCTTCTAATATGATTTCGGGAGTACTTGAAGGCTTTCTGGCCGTCCCAGATTCATCCAATCAATAGGGACTACGACAGGCTTGAACCGCTGACCTATCTTTCTTTCTGAGCGGCCTGCTGGGCGTCGCCTTGGTCATGGATTTGTGGCAGTGGCAATCTTTCACTGGTTCACCACCTCAACGCTAAACCCTATTGTATTGCAGGCGCTCTGTCGTCTGGTCGCCTGATTCCGAAGGGCTTTAAGAGGAAGTGAAGCAGCTCATCTTGAGGCGTTGGCACGTGAGAGTATCTGTAGAGAAGATGGGAAAGCTTGACGGAAAGACCTGCTTCATTTGTGGCAAGTACCTCCTAAACAATTCTTCCAGCGATCTTGCTTATCTTCAACTGCCCTCGGGAAGCACACAGAAGGCCAAACCAGACAAGTACTATCTCTTTGAGTGTCCAAATTGTGGGAAGATGGCCCACAAACGGTGCTGGTACGACGTGGGCGAGCAGAAGATCAAGAAGGGGTGGTTTAGAGGTAGTGATTGGAAGCTTGCCTGTCCAAGCTGCGCTCAACAGCTTTCATCTACTAGGTCTGAACGAACGGATTGGAAGCGTGGCTACCAGATTCCGGGACATTCGGACGATGAGTTGATTGAGCTGCATGTAAGTGATGTCATGACTTGGAAAGCAGGGTCAATCTTTGGCAAGATTGGGAAAGCAATTGACAACTTCTTCCGGGCAGTCGGCCTTGGTTCTCTGAGTGATACTGAAACCAACGCTGTTGCTGCAGCCGCTGCTAGAATCGGTAAGACAATTCGCGACGTCGCACAACAGGTGTTTCGCCTGGAGGTTCCTCCTGAAAAGCGAGCGGAGATTAAGCAGTTGAAATGCCAGAACTGCGGTGCAGCATTACCTATGCCTGCAATCTTTGAAG
The DNA here is from genome assembly GCA_048940825.1 of Promethearchaeota archaeon. Taxonomy (GTDB): domain Archaea; phylum Asgardarchaeota; class Thorarchaeia; order Thorarchaeales; family Thorarchaeaceae; genus SMTZ1-83. The sequence continues at coordinate 3,971 of JBHLOD010000033.1, forward strand.
AGGCTGTTGTATGTGCTCATTGCGGAACCGCCCATTTGTTGCCAACTTAGCTGATGTACATGGTTTGTTTCTTTGTCAGGTAGAGAATCGATTCCAGCATGGTGATTGATGGTGCACCTGAACTTCTCTCTTCGGTCCGGTCTCTAGTTATACCGTTAAGTACTCCTTCTGTAGCTTCGGTGTACGTGATACATTGTGCGGGGTGTGTCCGGCAACGACAGACACCAGGGAAGCCCGTCCGACTCGACAGACAGCACAAATCATGCGTCAGGATGTCCGACCGGAGGGACGGCGCAGGTCATAGGGTCTGGTTGGAATCAGTTTCAGGAGACTTTATGTCGCTACTGTGTACAAGGCCCAGTTTACAGTGTTGACAAATGTATGACACAGCTTTGAAACTCTCTCAGTCGGTCTGAGAGAATGCAGCGGCTTCTTGTTCTCAACGCTGGTAGGAGAAGAGAGAGAGCCTATGCCTGATAGAAACAAGGTCAGCAGATGCATCTTGTCAGTGACGTTCTTCATGCTCTTGTTGGCCTTTGCGGCAAGTGTGACATCCGTCGCAGATATTGACGGGATAGCTTCTCAGTCAACAACAGTGGCCTCAGAACCTGAGAGAGGGGGAATGCTTGCTGCAGGCACTCCACATGGTCCTATAGCGATTGATGGGGATGCCAACTTCGCCGCCACGGCTCTTGCAGAGGGGTGGCCTGGTGATGGCTCTCCTGGGAACCCGTACACAATTGACGGGTTGGACATTGACATTGGCGCTGGAGTCGGTCACTGCATCAACATCAGCAATACGCGAGTCAGCTTCACTATAAGCAATTGCAGTCTCACAGGTGCTAGTGTGTCTCCGGGAACTGGAATCTGGCTAGAGAATGCCACGTCTGGCGAATTAGTGGAGAACGTAGTCGATGGCAACATCTTCGGCATCTTCCTAGACGTTTCGTATTTCAACACAGTGTCCGACAACACCTGCAACAGCAATGAACACGGCATCTACCTCAGTAACTCGCATTCCAACATCGTGGCCAACAACACGTGCAACAGCAATTTACACGGCATCTACCTCTATGACTCGCATTCCAACATTGTGGCGAAGAACACCTGCAACAACAATTTATGGGGCATCAACCTCTTTCGCTCGGATTCCAACGCCGTGGAGGACAACACCTGCTCCAGTAACCTCTCCAGAGGTATAACAATCTCAGCCGCTGATTGGAACGAGATCCATGATAACACCTGCTCCAACAATGCCGAATGGGGCATCTGCCTCGATACCTCAGATTCCAACACTATATTCGACAATACTTGCAACAGCAACGACCAAGGCATCCTCCTCTCTGAATCATATTGCAACACCGTGGCGAACAGCACCTGCAACAGCAACGAGTTTGGCATCGTCCTCCATTTCTTAGGGAACAACACCGTGGTCAATAGCATCTGTAGCAACAACAGGATTGGCATCTCCCTCGATATTTCATATTCCAACACATTGGCGAACAACACCTGCAACAGCAATACCGAACATGGCATCTACCTCCATGAATCACATTCCAGCACGGTGGAGAACAACACGTGCAACAGCAATGAATACGGCATCCACCTCTCTGACATAGAGTCCAACACCGTGGTCAGCAACATCTGCAACAACAACACCGAATATGGCATCCGCCTCGATTCCTCATGGGACAACACCGTGGCGAACAACACCTGCAACAGCAACAAACGTGGCATCTACCTCTATCATCACTCACATCACAACAATGTATCTGACAACAGCTGCAACAACAATACGATTGGCATCCACCTCTTGTGGTTGGAATGGAACGAAGTGTTCAACAACACCTGCAGCAATGGCGGAACTGGCATCTTCCTAGGTAGCTCAAATTCCACCACAGTGTTCGACAACACCTGCAACAGCAACGGAAATGAAGGCATCAGGCTCTACAACTCATATTCCAACACATTGGCGAACAACACCTGCAAAAGCAACTGGGCGGGCATCGAACTCTCGTCCTCAGATTCCAACACTGTGGGCAACAACACTTGCAACAGCAACGACATTGGTATCTACCTCCGTGAATCAGACCTCAACATCGTGACTGACAACACCTGCAACAGCAACTGGGTGGGCATCGAACTCTCTTCCTCAGATTCCAACACCGTAGCCAACAACACCTGCAACAACAACACCGATGGCATCCACATCTATGACTCACATCTGAACACTTTAGTCAATAACATCTGCAACAACTTCGATTGGGGCATCTCCCTCTCTGAATCATGTCACAACTTAGTAGAGTTCAACAACTGCTTCAACAATGACGTCGGCATCATCATCAATGAATCATATCTAAACGATTTGGTAAACAACATCTGCAACGACAACTGGGCTGGCATCAGTCTTGAAAGCTCACATTCCAACGCCGTGGCCAACAACACGTGCAACAGCAATGAATACGGCATCTATCTCACTAACTCGCCTGCCAACACCGTAGTCAACAACATCTGCAACAACAACAGGATTGGGATCTACCTCTATGACTCACCTCAGAACATCGTGACGAACAACACTTGCTTCAACAACACCGAGCGTGCCGTTTACTTCTATGACTCGCAAATTGAAGCTGTAGCTCTACTGTTGGTCGGGCTCGTGGGAATCACTGCGTCGGCTATCATGGTGCTGGGTCCGGGATGGAAAAGGGACTATCGAGAATACCTGCAAGCATGGCGAGCATGGCAGCTGGAAGACAAGAAACGGAGAGAGGCCTATGATGAAGAAACAAGACGGTGGGGGACCGACCAAGAAGCGCGTCTGGCAGAGGAAAAGAGAATTGCTCTTGAGAAGAGATACAAGGATGATGTCGATGTGCCAATAAAGCATCGACTAGTATCTTGGCTCCACGGGAGAAGGCCCCTTAAGCAAGTAGATGTCGAAGAGAGTCTTGAGCCAGACTCATCGGACCAGTGAAGGCTCGCCACTGCTACAGACCTACGATCAATGCGACAACCAGCAGGACTATCAGAAATACAGATGGGCGAGTGTGTCATACTCTAGCGTGGTCGACACTGAAGAACCTTACTCATGTCTGTCAGCCTACAGCTGAGTTTTGATCTCCGGTTCGACCTCTTCTAATTCTCATCATTTGAAGACCCTATACGTTCTCCAAGAGTAGATACGCAAACAATCTATATATCCCGAACCGCGAAGGGTCATTCAAACTCCTGATTGGAGGACTATTTGCCAGATGCCATACTACCTTGAGTTCAATGAGAACAACTCTCAGTTTCATGAAACCACGAGGACTTCTTCGGATGACACGATACTTCTTGTCATTGATGATGCACAGAAGAAGCTAGTAATGAGTGTCCCAACGACCATCGGAATGATCACAAGAAGAGCTGCGGAACGCCAAGCCCGTGGCATTCAGAAGTCAGGTTTCTTGTGCAGCGATGGTGGACGCTACGGTCGCGATCATGAGCTAGAGGTCCTAGGTGAAGGGGGTCAACTTCCAGATAGGTTGACTCAGAGCCCTAGGGAAGTCTACTAGACGTACGCCTCGGTTGAAAAGTCCTCGAGGCTCGTCCATGTCGCACAGGAAGCCACCTGGACAGTGTTCTGCTCTTTCTGTTCATTTTTTCGTTGTAGCGAACGCTTTTATGGCAGTTGAGCCTGAGCATCCTAGTAGAAATCCTTATATCGATTCACTATTGTTAAGAACTAGAGGGTGCTCTTATGGTCCAATGTTACGATCTGAAGTATACAGGCCTGAAAAAGAAGGCAGTCATAGATGCTGATGGAGACAAACTTGGTACCGTCATTGACTTCATAATCACGGTCGACGGCACTGAGCTCACACCGAAATCGATGATTATTGGTGGAGGTAGAATCCAGGAACTTCTTGAGGCTATCAAGGTCAGAAAGGATGTCGATCCCATCTTTGACATAGATCAGATAGATGTCATCGAGGAAGATGTGATTAAACTCAAAGTTGACGGCGAAACGCTATGTGATACGTATTGTGACACTGCAATACTAGGCAACGACGTGAGGTTGTCAGAACTCTCCAAGGCCAAAGTCGTCGATGCAGATGACATCAATATCGGAAACGTGATCGACATCTGGTGGGATACTGATGGCGACATCTGGCTTGTAGTCGGCGGAGGCTTCTTTGAAGAAACAATGGAGAAGCTGAAGATTATTCCTGATATTGACCTGTTGGTTCACTCCAGAGATCTAGAGGAGCTCACAGAGAAACAGATCAAGCTGAAGCTTACGAAGTTCCAACTTGAATCCAGTTGCCAGAATGAGTTTGAAAGATACAAGCGCGAGGTCCTCGGCAAGGAGAAGCCGGAAGATTCACGATATCAACACCTCAGATTGGGCTCATCACCTAGCCGCGGAATGGCCTAGGTACGCTTGTGTGGGACAGGCATGCGTCAGCCTGGTCCCGCAAAGATACCTTTCTGAACCTCATAAGCGCAGCCAAGAACTGCAAACACAGTCAGAATAAACAGTATGACATAAGCGGCTGCAAACTGAAGTGGTAGAATGACCCCCACAAAGAGGCCCACGGCGAATATCGCTTGCAGCAATACCCATCTCTCAAAATGGCTCTTCACGTAGGAGAGAATCCCCAGGTTTCGATTGTTGAGTTCTGCTGCATCTATCGCTGAGTTCAGGTGAAGATGGTACTCGAAAAGTGTGTATCTATCTGGTCCGGAGTGGAACGCTGCTGCAAGTACAAACGCAAGCAC
>JBHLOD010000034.1:0-8642 GCA_048940825.1 Promethearchaeota archaeon
TATCTCGACGATGAGAGCCATTCTTTTGACGGACAGACAGATAGGATTGCCTTCCCGACAACAGTGGAACAAGTGGCTGCAGTCCTGAAAGAGGCATACCATTCTGGGACTCCTGTCACCGTTCAAGGCGGAAGGACCGGTCTCACAGGCGGCGCTGTTCCTCTGGGCGGAATGTCTCTGAACCTAGAGAAGATGACAAGATTACTCTACATGGACTACAGCGCAGAAGATGGACTATATTCCATTTGTGCAGAGGCCGGAGTGCTTTTGGAAGACCTGGTCAGCGCAGTGAACTCAAAGAGCCTTGATAGCTTGAAGGGCAAAGGGACCGCCGGTCAGCAGAATGCCCTTGAGCAGTTCCTTGGAGAGTCTGGCGACTTCACATTCCCAGTTGACCCCACCGAGATGAGTGCCTGGCTTGGAGGAATTGTGGCTTGTAACGCCTCAGGTGCTAGGACGTTCATACATGGGGCGGTGCGCGATTGGGTGTGCAGGATTCAGGTTGTGTTAATGAACGGTGATATTCTAGACATCGAGCGTGGACAGGTCCTTGCAGAAGACGGCAGGTTCCAGATTACTCTCAGTGACGGGACAACGGTTGATATTCCGGTTCCCAGTTACAGGATGCCAGACACCAAGAACGCCGCCGGACTGTTTGCCAAACCAGATATGGACCTAATTGACCTCTTCATAGGTTCAGAGGGCATCTTGGGAGTGATTACAGAAGTGGAGCTTGGTCTAATCAGAATGCCAGAAACCATAATGACAGTCATGGCTTTTTTCCCTAGTGAAGAGGATGCTATCAACTTCGTCTATGACATCCGCGCTCCGGATTCTCCAGTACCGATGAACTTCCTGGAATACTTTGGGCCAAATGCAATTGAGATGATCAAGGAGAAGGCCGCCTCTTCTGGCATCAGAGTGCCTGCGATGTCTCCTGAAACCAAGGCGATAGTCTTCTTTGAGTTCTCATACACAGACGAAACCATGGAGCCGACGGTTATGGGTCTTGAAGAAATCCTCAACAGGCACAACACCTCCTCTGAATCCAGCTGGGCAGGAATGGACAGATCAGAGCTTCAGAAAATGAAGACTGTCCGTCATTTTGTACCAGAAACCGTCAATGCCACAATCGCCATGAGAAAAGCAGAATATCATGAGGTTCACAAGATTGGAACGGACATGGCCGTTCCAGATGAGGCCCTTCGTGACTATCTCAAGTTCTATCGTGACATTCTTGAGGCACAAGGAATGGAGTATGTAATCTTCGGTCACGTCGGTGACAACCACCTTCACGTCAATATGCTACCTCGCAACAATGAGGAAGTCAAGCAGGGCATGGACAACTATATGCTCTTTGCAAAGAAGGCCGTCGAGCTTGGTGGGACAGTTGCGGCTGAGCATGGGATTGGCAAACTCAAGCGTGGATTCCTAGAGGTAATGTACGGAGAGAAGGGTATTCAGGAGATGCAGGCTGTGAAGCGAGCGCTGGATCATAAATGGCTGTTGAACCGCGGCAATATGGTCTCTGTGCCGGATGAATCTGCATAGTCGAGTCCCTTGTCGTGATTCCAAGTCATCCAGTCCAACTCTAGTTTCAAGTCCCCAAATTCCTCATCACGGCCGAAATTCTCTCACAACTCGTCGAAATAAGTTTCGCCTCTCGAAGTTTAGAAAGTCTGAGGCACAACAATGAAATAGCGCGCGGACACCTACCGCAATCCGATGTCAGACAACCCGACACTAAGATGTCATGACATCTCTGAAAGGGAGAGAGAATAAAATGACGCAGACAAGGAAACGCAGGTTCTTCACGGCCTGTTTTCTGACTATGTTTGTCCTTATGCTAGGCTTTGCACCAGGAGCGGTTCAAGCATATGATAATCCAGACCATTCCATTCCTGAAATCCAAGGCGATGGTTGGTCAAGTCCATTCAAGAACCAGTATGTTGATACTTGGGGGATTGTGACAGCAGTTTACCAAGGCTACTATGAGAAGAGTGGCTTCTTTGTGCAAGACACAGCAGGTGATAACAATCCGGATACCTCAGACGGTATCTTCGTGTGGAACTACTGGAGTGACGTGAACGTTGGTGATGAGGTCTGGATGTCAGGCAAGGTGGTGGAATACTACGGTCTGACCGAACTATCCGGGCCCCAAGTCACGGTAATGTCTACAGGTAATGCACTTCCTGACCCGGTCGAACTCAACCCACCGTTCGACGACTATGCCTCTGACGTCTACTACGAAGCGCTCGAAGGCATGCTCGTATCTGTCAAGTCCATGAGGACAGTAGCTGGCACGAACGTATATGGCGAGGCTGCTGGCGTTGTTACAAGCACAGGCGTCAGGCGTGTGTTTCTGGATGACCCTGCTGGTACAGGTGGGATAATCTTCACCGACGACGCAGGTGGACATGTGGTCAATGCTAGGACTGGTTCGATTGTCAGAAACCTCGTTGGCCCGCTTGACTACACTTATGATGAATACAAGGTGCTGCCCAGTCCGGACAATCCACCACAGGTTTCACCTCCATGGTGGGCTTTGTCTGACTATGTGTGGGATCGTGGCATGAAGGGCGGCCTTACTGTGGCCACGTACAACATGTATAACCTCTACGATGAGTTCGATGACCCAGACTTAGATGATACGGTCAACGACCCTGAAGTTGTGGAGCTACAGCTTACAAAGCACGCTCTTGCCATCCGTGACTACCTTCGAATGCCCGATTTGATAGCGGTGCAAGAGGTAGAGAATCTAGAGATACTCGAGAGATTGGTGAATACCGATCCAATCGCTGGCGTATATGGAGTAGTGCTCATTGAGGGACCTTACTACCGGGCTGTTGATGTCGGTCTACTCTATCGTCTGGATCGAGTGGAGATTCTGAGCGCCGAGGCCCGACAGACATGTACTGACCTTGATGACGGCTATGGCCCTGGTGAGGATCCCAACTTCCCGTGCCCTGAGGGCTACAATCCGCTGTTCTCACGACCGCCACTGGTGGTGCATCTCAAGACCATACCCAAGGGCTGCGGTTGGTGGTGGTGGAGAAACAGGTTCAGCACAGACCTGTGGCTAATCATCAACCACTTCAAGTCGAAGTCGACATACGCCCCCACATATGCTGACACTGAACCCCGACGTATTGAACAGGCAGCATGGTGTGGAGCTCTGGTCGATGAGATTCAGGCCGCCGACCCGAATGCAAAAGTAATGGTCCTAGGTGACCTCAACTCCTTTGAGTGGGAGGCCCCAATAACCACACTAGAGGCAGGTGGACTAGAGGATCTGATCTACCGAGTTCAAAAGAGAAGTCGCTACACATACATCTACCGAGGCGTTTCGGAGGTGCTTGATCACATTTTGGTCACGCCTTCACTTAAGGCACGCTTCTTGAAGGCCAAGGTAGTGCACTTCAATGTGGACTTCCCAGCCCCTCTATTTGGTGGTGACCCGACAACTGGAGTGGGCAGTTCAGACCACGACGTGCTTATGGCCTCATTCTTGATACGTTAGTGATTCTGGAGTTGAATCAAAGACCAGGCGGGTGGCAGGAATCTCCTGCTGCCCCTCTGGCATCTTTTTCGAAAACAGAGAGGAACTCTCGATTTTCTTGTTTTCAGCTAAGATATGGTACTGCGAACCTCTTCTTCCAGCAGTCTGATTTTGGTGCAGAGGTCAGGTTCTTCTATGCAGAGCGTTCCGAGATTTCTCAAACCAAATCGTTTCCAGAAATCTTGAATAGCAATCTCGATATCTTGTCCGTCATCACGGGACGCGGCGATTCTTTCACACATCTCCTCAAGTAGTCTGTCTGGCTCTGTCTTCCTAAGCCGTACACGGGCCCAGAAATCACAAGCATTGCCCCTGCAGGGCCCCTTGACCATTACGCACCAAGACATGTTCTTCAATCTCGACCGCGCGAAAATCCATGTAAAGTGTTCTCATATGGCATCAGATGGGGGCTGGATTGGCTGAGTATACATCTACAGCAGAAGAGATAACAAGTCCCATGGCACTACTCCTTCCGTCAAGATTTGCTCCCAAGCAAGGTGGGTAGAGATTTGAAGATAACGCGAGTTGACATGTATCACATATCCATACCTCTGAAGAAAGCATTCTTCCCATCCTGGATTCCTGGCTATCCCCAGACTCACAATCGCTTTACGCTCCTACGGCTAACTACTGATACTGACATGACAGGACATGCGGCTGGAGTTGCCTTTGGAGAAGAGAGAGAAGGTCTAGGAGGCCTATTAGCTCCATATATACTCGGCTTGGATCCTTGCGACCTTGAGCTCGCGCACCAGAGAATCCGAGAGGCTTCCTATCTCGGATGGAGAAACTTCTGGATGGAAACAGCATTTCTCGACATCAAGGCTCAGGCTGAAGATGTTCCGATATGGAGGATGCTTGGTGGAACTGACAAGCCAATACCCGTTTACTGGTCAACGGGAGCAGTTTGTGACCCGAAACACCATTCGAAAGTCGTCAATAAGGCACGGAGCGAGGGTTACCACGGAGTAAAACTACGTGTCAAGTCAAAGACACTGGAAACAGATGTCAAGTCTATAAAGGAAACTCGATTGCTTGTGGACTCAGAGTTTCCTCTAATGATTGATGCCAATCAAGGGTGGCCGGTTACGATTGTGGACCGACCCCCTACTTGGGACATGTCCCGTGCCAGTGAATTCGTAGAATACATCAGCGACCAGAACATTCGCTGGTTGGAGGAACCCCTTGATATGCACTCGTACGAGGACTATGCCAGGCTAAGGAAGTCTAGTCCAATCAAGATTGCTGGGGCCGAACTAAATGCTGGATGGTCTGAGGCGCGGATGTTCCTTCACTTCGATAGTCTCGACATCTATCAACCTGACGTGACCATATCTGGCTTCACGGACACTTTGAAGACACTTGAAGAGGTCACGAAACGCAGCCTTGGGTTTAGTCCCCACACTTGGACGAATGGCGTTGGTCTATGGGCCAATCTGCATGTTTCCACCTTGACCAACCGCGAGTATCCTCTTGAGTATCCTCATGAGCCTGGCTCTTGGACTCCCGAGTTTCGAGATGGGATACTGGAGTGTCCAATTGTACCAGAAGATGGATTCATTGAGCCACCCCAAGAGCCAGGATTGGGCCTGTCCATAGACTGGGAGCGGGTCAAGAAGTTCGGTACGAAGTTCTTCTCGATGACAGAGGGTGACCTGAGAAAACAAGTAATGAAAGAGAAAGGCGTTGTAGCAGCACTACGTCTGAAGAGAAGGAAGGATAAGGAAGCAAAGGAATAGGTTGCGCAGACAAAACCTGAAGGGGTGGTTTGAAACTGAAAGACAGGTCTAAGGCTTCTGCCTACGGAGGAGCTGGCTGGTCACCACGAAAGAAGTCACTCCGTGATGAGATAGGAACCATATGGGCCCATTCTGGAGTCGAATCTGAATGGTCCCCTCTCAAGTCAGTGTTGCTTCACTGTCCGGGTCCAGAGTTGGAAAATGTGACGGAGCCTGACAAGGTACAGATGCTTGATAGTCTTGACCATAATCTAGTCTGTCAACAACATGATGCTCTCGCCGATGCCTACAGAGACGCGGGTGTTTCAGTCCTGTTTGTTGAGCCATCGGAAACGCCTCCCCCCAATCTCATGTTTATGGCCGATCTGTTCTTCATGACACCTGAAGGTGCGATCCTTGCCCGTCCGGCATCCATGGTCCGAGCCGGAGAGGAACGGTTTGTCGCTCGCAGGCTAGCGGAGCTTGGAATTCCCATCCTCCGCAGTGTCCGAGGTACTGGAACGTTCGAGGGTGCTGATGCGGCTTGGATTGACCCTGAAACTGTCCTAATAGGAGTAGGTCTTCGAACGAACATGGAAGGTGCGTCACAGGTCTCCAATCTTCTTCATGAGATGAATGTAGAACCTATTACAGTCGACTTACCTCACGGATCTATGCACCTCATGGGGAATCTTCGCTATGCTGGTCGCGACTTGGCCGTTTGTAGGTCGGGCAGGACCCCCTATCGTGCTATGCAGGCCCTACGTGAGCGTGGCTACTCGCTAGTCTTTGCACCAGATGAGGAAGAGGTTGCCAAAGGAATGTCACTCAACTTTGTCACTTTGGGTCCCGGGCGCATACTCATGGCCGCTGGAAATCCTACGACTCAATCCTTCTATGAGGATGTTGGCATCAAGTGCAACACAGTAGAGATTCATGAACTCGCAAAAGCAGCCGGTGGAATTGGGTGCCTGACCGGCATTCTTGAACGTGAGAGGCGAGAGTGATCAATTAGCTGAATTTTCCCTATTGTGGGCTTCTAGGAGCACTCTCTCCGAGTCCGTGTATCTCAGGTGCCTTCCAGTCACCCTTATTCTTGAGATACTCTGACTTCTCGGTTGCATCATGGAGTTCGGCCACGGCGCCATTGTAGTTTCCATCAGCATCCCACAGGGGATAGATGTACTCATACAGTATTCTACCGGCGAAGTTGACCCACCCCTCGTACTCTTTCAATTCGCCATTCTTCATCTGTGCAATCATCTTCAGGACGCCTGGCTCTGCTCGCTCAGGATGACAAAGAAGAATCGAAGTGCCCATTCGGCCTTCCGCATCTTGGCCCAGCATCTCTCCTGCCATTCGGTTGAAGACCGCAATGCAATTGTCAGAATCAACCACGACGATCCCCACATGAACAGAATCGAGTATTGTCCCGAGAATCTCCTTCTTGAGTTTCAATCTACAGCACCTGCTTCACACAACTCCATTTCGAGTATAACACCACCTCATAGTCCTACCGGTGAATCTACCAATTGATGCAGTCTTGGAATCCAGAAAACGCTCATGGAACTGTGACTGTGGCAACACAGTCACACATGTTTAAATTACGAATTGTTAATACAAAGAGTTGTTTAAGGGGTAAATGTCTGATGATGATTGATGAGCGCTATAGTGTAGAGCTTGCAGAGTTAAGGCTGACAAGAAGCCAGGGCATAGTGCTAGACATCCTGAGAAAGAAAGGTAAGAACGGCGTGACGCCCAAACAGCTCATAGAAGAGGTTTCCTTTGCTCCCAGGACTGTAAGGTATGCGCTCCGTAAACTCCTGAAGTTCAAGCTGATAAGGCGTATACCTTGTCTTCTTGATATGCGGCAGTGGATCTACCTACCTCTTTAGATTGGATGGCATGGGGATTCTATAATCAATACAGATTCACGCCATGCGAATCTCTATCTTCCCCTCTGCAGTGCCCTTTCCTGCGAACAGTACTTTCCCGTGAGCTTTCACAAGCTCCGAATAGACATCAATGGGGTTTTCCACCTTTGCCAGAGAGTCGGCATTATAGGCACAAACAGCGGTCATTGGAATATCGAGAATGGTGTGCAATGCCTTCTCATATTCTATCAAATCTTCAACGAGTGAGTGTTCTATGAAACAAGCCATCTCACCTGTCACTCGCATCCCAGTGAATCCATTGGCTATGGCTTGCTCATAGAGCCTCTCCCACGAATCCATGGTTTGTTCAATACTAAAAGACCCATCTCGTATGTAGATATCGGTATAGTTCATCACTCCCAATGCTCCGGTCTTCTCGTATTTGGAAACTTTCAGTCCGAAGTCATTCATTGCCTTCCTAATCGCTTGACAACTCTCTTCAGAACAGACGTACTTGGCGGCTTGTCCCCTTTCGAGTCCCTGTTCAATGTAGCTGAAGAGAGTATCGCGTTTGGCTTCAGGAGAATCGTAGACGAGAATGACGTGATCTCTCGGCTTCAGTTGGTTCAGAACACGGGCCATTCTCTCGGAGGGCGTTGGCTCGAATTTCCGCCAGTCCTGTGCACTCCTAAGTTGCTCTTGAAAATTGCTCTGTATCAGCCCGACTAGACTACCATCATCCGTCCAAAGGCATTTGCTGTCAGAGAATGTTCCGCCTTTTGAGGTTGTGATTATCGCCTCGCTCCCGTCAAAGAGGATATACCGGCTGGGCATATCTTGCACGTATTTGAGCGAGAATGATGTACTTGGAATGTGTTTCTTAAGCGTTTCCGGGACTAGGCTCTCATCCTCAGGACATTCCGTCAAGACTCTAAGAATGACATTCCTACGTTGTGCCTTCTCCAAGTCTTCCGTGTATTGCAGTATGAATCGCATGATATTATCGCTTGAATCCAAGACATCTATCGCTTTCTCTGCGCTGCCTATTAAGGACGTAATCCTACTAGTGACTGCGTCTCTTTCTGATATCAAAATGAAGTGTGATTCCTCATGAATGGGTTCTAGTGGAATGGTTTCGTCCCGGAATCTATTGAGAAAGTCCTTTCTCTTCGTATTGAGATCCTTGATTTCACTCTTGGCTTGCCTCTCCTTCCTCTTGATCAGCATCGAGAGCGCAGTGTCCACCGGGAGAGCCCTTACCTTGACTGGTCTACCAAGAACCCTCTCTATCAGTCCTGCCTTCTCAAGTCTTGGCAGAGTTCTGTAGACTTCTTCTCTTCTTATCTCAGCCGCTTTGGAGATGTTGCCTGCAGATGCCAGGCCGAGTCTGACAGCGGTGAGGTAGACTCTTGCTTCATACGGTGTAAGCCCAAAGTCAGTAAGTTCCGTTGCCTTGTCCTCGAGGTCGGGCAAAATGAATCTCTCCTTAGT
>JBHLOD010000035.1:0-8615 GCA_048940825.1 Promethearchaeota archaeon
ATAGTGCTGAACTGTGCAGACTTGATGAGGCTTTCAGCAGGTCACCCGTTCACAAGACGAAGCTTGGATTCTCGTCAGACCAGGGAGTTCCTTTCTGGACGGTGTGAACGAGGACTGTCGTGAGGGTCCCTTTGGTATCTGCACTCATAAGAAACAATCATGTCCTCGTAGTTTGAAATCTCCAGAATGAATGAGTTGAGTTTGAAGACTGGAACAATCGGTACTCCTTCGTTCAGAATGACCTCTTCAACTAGCCATGTGACGAGAATCGGCGTTAAAGTGTATATTCCGCGACGTAGACCCCCGACCTTTTCAGCAAAGCGATCTACTTCACCACATAGACGTCCAGTTCTCTCTCTCTGCCTTTCTGCAGCACTTTTCAGCGCAGAAGATTTGCCTGTTCTAACCCCCCACATTTTGGCATCTACGACGACTATTCTCTCTCCACGTACCCCGATGACGTCGATTTCCATCCCTTGCATCCTGGATGTGCCTAGACGCCTGAAGCTCTCAACACATCGGTAGTCGTTCTCCTCCAGAATTCCTGCCACGAGTCCTTCGAAGTCCTTCCAAGAGAGGAGGTTCACTACGCTCTCTGGCTCGGCACCCGATGAAATGGCCCGCATTGCTAAGGATATTCTTGCAGATCTGTTGAGAACCCAATAGTCATCTAGTACTTGTGAGGCTCCAAACTCGGCCAAGAGCTCTATCAAATCCTTGTCAACAGCATAAAACGAGTCTGAGTCCTTTGTTCCCTTTAGAACAGTCATTAGGTTTGAAAGGTAGTTTCCCGACATCCTAACTCCTGTATTGCACGCTAGTTTATAACATCCAATGATGACAGACTGTCGGGAAGGATTGATGTCGAAAACCGCTGAAGGGTGGCATCGTGTCTTAAGTGCCTTTGACGATTGGATTACGTATGAGAGTGCTGAATTCGGACCATGGACAGGGTATTTTTCGCTGGAGAATCTGCGTACTCTAACCAGCGAGGAGCGTCTGGGTTGGATGCACTCCATGTATGATGAGGTGATTCCCGGTCGAGTCGAAATATGCCGGGATGCCAGTGTAGCTCTAGAAGACTTTCTTCCGTATATGCCAGACGAGGATGCAGTTCAGGTGGTACAATCAATGATCGACCTCAGCGTTGTCATTAGGGATCTAATGTTGGGAATGAGTGACACAGTCTACTCTATGATGGAAGAGTACAAAGAAAGCGGGCTTGACGAGATAACTCCCTACCTATCTTCAATCACAGAAATCGAGGAAGAGATTAGGCACAACATGAGTCTATACAGCCAGGGCTTCACCAAGCTCGGATCATTCGGTCTTGAGGTCCCTGACGATATTGGGTAGTCCCAACACTCTAGCACCTCAACTGCAAACGCTTAAATCCAAATCTGGTGAGCCATCGGATGACCCAATAATAAGAGGTGAAAAGCAAAATGGGTGTTGAAGCAAATACCACAGCCCATCGATGTCGGGTCGCAAAGGCAAAAGGTGAGTCCGAAATTCACGCAAGAGGTGAATGTTTTCTCTAGTGCGCACCAGGTGCGACAGAGCTACGAACCTTTCGCCAAACCTTCTTTTGACAGCCTTGCTGCGTCATTCTTCAGTCTGGCAGATTTGAGGATGAGCGAAAACCAGAAACTCGTTCTGAGAGTTAGTGCAGAGCTGCTGAAGTATAGTGACCTGACAGTGACGGCACTAGCAGATCTCGTATCCCGAAGGACCACTGTACCGTACAGTACCGCGAAGTGGAACCTGCGGTCTCTAATGAATATGGGTCTGCTAACAGGTGGTGATATGGAGAACAAGGGGCAGCCTGCTAGGCTCACATCATCCGCAATAATGCTGGTCGATTTCCTATGCAGTATGTCTGACTAAGAGATGAGGTCTACTCGACAGAGTGCCTCTTCTCGCTTTCCTTTTTTCCAGCTTCGCAGGGGGTCAAGGAAGATAAGGGGTGCTGCCCTTCCTCTGCTGACACTGCTCAGCTTTACGTGCCAACGTCATCGGATCTTCCGTGTGAAAAGACCCCAGGCATTTTCGAGGAGGCTATACGTTTCGTCCTGACTCACCGCAGACGCGAGGACAATGTCCACAGACTTGCTTTCGCCTGGTTCTATGTTTCCCAAGTTCCATTGAAGTCCAGTGGCAATGTCTTTCGGTCCCAACTCAAGGTTGTTCTTGAGATCGCGTCGGTTTGGTGTCACCTTCAGCTTCAGCGGTGTTGATATCTCCCAGCGGTCCGGTTGCGGCCGAGAGGTCATGGCAACAGAGAGCCTGGTTTTGTCATAGGCCATTATGACGCCGCTCTCGGGGTCATATATGCCGATGTCATCCTTATAGCTCGTTGGGCCTCCTACATCGAAGTCGAAGAAGCTGTGAAGCTTCAGGTCTTCGACACTGCTGCTGCTGATATTGGTAGTTGTGTGCCGCACTAGAAGAATGGGCTTATTGTAGCTCCAAAGGTCCAGTCCGAGAGCGACACTAGGTTCAGTCGCTCCCTCGGGCTTATGCCGCAGCTCCACGCTGAGAGTCCCTTCTCCCTGTTCACTACTGACAAGGGAGACTGATTCTGGTTCGGTTGATTCAACCGTGCTTAGAATCCCGCTTCTCACGTAGGAGAGCCAGAAGCCTCCCTTGTATTCTGCAGGATTCCTCAGCAGTAGCCGTTCCTTCCCAGAGGGATCAATCAGACCGAGGCGCTTTATGAAGAAACCAAGCCGACCTTTTCCTCAAGATAGGCAGTCAACTGTGTAGCTGATATCGAGTCTAGGACGCCGATTCCCGGTATAGAAGACCTCGGACATGACCGATCACTTACCTATGCTGCACTTGTCGAATGTCATTGCAGTTAAAAGCTCTCCTCTATTGGCTGGGTAGAGAGGCTCTCGGTTCACAAAGTTGAAAAGCAGGACAGAAATCCGGTCACGCAACGAGGTGGCATTCCGATGACTACTCTTACAATCGACCAGCTCCAGAAATGGTATCTCAAACGCCTCTCGAAGCAGTCTAAGGAATTCAACAAGAAGGCGGATAAGAGCTACAAGGTTGTCGAGAGGACTCTGAGGGACATTAGAGATCTTTCTAAAGACCTGAAAGAAACTGACGATGACGAACCGGATTCAATGGGAATCGCCACTAGGTTTGCAATGAAGGTAGAAGAGATTACAGAAGACTTCTACGTTGACAAGGAGATAAGCCACGGCAGTACGGAGGCTCTGCAGGACGAAATCAAAGCCTTCATTCAGGAGCTCTGGGGTGCTGGTGCTCGGTGGATTAGAAGGATGGACAAGAGGCACAAGAGAACCATCAAGCAGATTGATGTTGCCATGAAAGAGCTCATGAATGAAATGAATAAGCTTCAGAAACTCCTCTATGAGTATAGTTGGCTCAAAGACCTAGAGAGAATTGGAAGCCGCATTCAGACTCTGAAGGATCTTGGCTACAGCGAAGAATTGTTTGAAGAACAGATTAGACAAACAAGGATGAAGATTCAAACTGCTGCGGCCGAGTATAATTCCGCAAAGAATGCCTATGATACTTTCGTTGAAACTTCAGATGTAGCTGGGCTTCTCAACTTGGACGAAGAGGCCGACCACTTGGCCGGCCTGCTAAGAATGAAAATGAATCCATTGAAGAAGCAGGTGAAGAAGTTCCTACAACGTGACACAGGTGTCCGGGTCGGTGCTGCAGGACAGAAAGCACTTGTCGACTATTTCGAGGATCCATACAGAGCCATTGTAGAAGAACCGGACTATTACCCGGGCCTTCTTGAGGGTCTCAACGGCCTAAAGGAAGCAATTCAGACTGGCAAGCTATCATTGAAAGATAGACTTGGCAGAAGGGCGATTGAAGAAGTGGAGTCGATTAGCAACGGTTCATTGCGGGAGCTCCAGCAGAAGGCGAAAGAAGTGGAAGAGAAGCGACTTTCGTATGCGGGCTCCGATGTCTATGCAGAGAGTGCCCGACTTCAGAACGATCTCGAAGAAGCTGAGAAGAACCTAGAATATCATCGCAACGATATGCTTAGAATCAGAGATGACATTTCACGAGAGGTTTCCAGAGTCGAGGAGCATAAGGAACGAATCGAATCGGAGATTCTGGAGTCCTTCGATGAGAGGGTGACTCTTCAGCTGGAAATCAAGCTCGAACCTTTGCTGGAAAAGTGTGTTGTTGATTGAGCAAAGGGTGTTCAATGTGAGAGTGCTTGTTGCATCCACTCAAGACATTGCCAGTCAGACGATAAGTAAGGTATTGATAGAAGAACATGGCTTTCAAGAGTCTGGTTCGAGCTTTGAAGGAAGCCCTGTGTACTCGCTTGGAAACTCTGCTCTCCTTATCACCACCAGTCGGGACATGATCTTCGCAAATCACCTTGAGCAACACTTTGAAGCTCAAGTCTTTGTCTTCTGTTCTCGACACAGAGCACAATCTGGCCGTCCTGCCCTATTGGTTCACAGCACTGGCAACTTCGGAGCTGACGCTAGTTTTGGTGGGGCGCCAGAGCAGCTGTCAATTTCCACAGCATCACTTGTGTCCACTGCACTCCGCAGACTGAAGATTGAGAGAGATCAGAGGTCGATGGAAGAGTTCGATGTGACACTTGAGGTGACTCATCACGGTCCTACATCAATGAATACACCCATGCTCTTCATTGAGCTTGGTAGCGATGAATCACATTGGCGCAACATGGATGGAGCAAGGACGGTAGCTGCGGCTGCGTTGGACTGCATTCGGGCACCTTTTCAACATGAGGCATCAATCGGTTTCGGCGGAACCCATTATGCAAGCAAGTTCAACAAGCTAGTCTTGGAAAGAAACGCAAGGATTGGTCACTTGGCTCCCAAGTACGCTTTGGATGACATGAGCCCCTCTCTTGTACATCAAATGATTTCAAGAAGCAAAGAGAGTGTTGCCCGAGCCATCATAGACTGGAAGGGAACCAATGCACAGCAGAAGGAAAGACTCTTCCCTATCCTCGAGGATTGCGGCCTTGAGGTCATACGCGCCTCGAGAGTATAATCTCGTCCTGTGTGTGAGATACATCTAGACTTTGTAACGCCCACCTTTATGAGGCATCCCGAAAATCTAAATATGCAGAAACTGTGCAGCACACTATCTCCGATACCAATGGTTGGGGAACTAATGGCCAGCGAGAACAAGGCTCTAGCGAGCCTCGAAGAGAAAGTAGACAAGCTCAGTGAGGAGCTTGCATCGATTGGCAAGAAACTGGAGGAGCTCGCCTCTGTAAAGGACATTGAAAAGGGCGTAGCTCCACTCTCTAGCATCGAAACAGCTCTTGAAAAGATGAGCAAGACGAAGGATGACAAGGACCTTGCTGGCAAGATTGACGGGCTCGCTGACACTCTGGATGGAATCGACTCTGCAATGATAGAGATACGCGATTCGAAGGAAATGGAGGTCCTATTCAAGAAGATGGACGACATCCTCGTGGGTGTTGCTGATGTCGGAAACGAAGTGAAGTCTGTTTCTTCTTCAGGTGGAGATAATGATGCAGTCGGGAAGAAGATTGACGACCTCCAACAGCATATGGCTGACCTCTCTGGGCTTGGAGATACGATCCAAGAGTTGTCAGGTTCCCTTTCCGAAACAAAGGAGATTGTCGGAATAATCGTTCGGCAGCTGGACGACCTCGAACGCAAGTACAATCAGTCATTGGAGAAGATGACTGAGGCAGTGGAGATCGCGGCAAGTCTGCCTGAGAGGATTGCCATAGAACCGGATGAGAAGGATGCAAAGAAGCCTGCAAAGAAGCCCCCAAAAGAGAAAGAGGCACCTCAGAAGCCGAGACCTGTGAAGGTCACGCCCTCGGCTATCGATGACATAATGGACAGTCTGCTAGACATGGTCACACCTCAGACCGAGGCGATGGAGATGGCCGGAGCCTTGGAAGAAGTCCGAGACGAGCTCACACAGATGATCAAAGGACATACTCCAGTGCTGTTCCAGTTCGGAAAGAAAGCAAGAGAGTTGAAGTCCTATCCTCCCACTGCAACACTTAATGAAAACGACATTGCAAGTCTGAATACTGAAATTCGTTCCTGGACTTCCAAACTCAAGGAGATTGCCAAGGCCGACGAATGAAACTTGTCCCAAGTCGGCTCCGGGTTTATGGTTGTGGGCCATAAACTTATCAAACTGAAACGCGATTGCGCAACTTGAAACACCTTCGCCGCCGTTTGTGCGGCAAGGTGACGACCGAACTGCTCCAGGTCCATCTGTAGCCATACAGTACTGAGTGAGTTGACCGAAGTAATGAAGCTGAAACGACATAATGAAGATCTTGCATCAAGACTGAAGTTGCTTGACAAAGCATCAGATAGTCGCATTGCCGAGGAGTTCTTTGAACTACTTGAGCAGAAGTGCGAAGAATGCCAGGAGGACCGTCTTGGTTGCACTGTACGTCCTGCCTGCAGGGACCGTAACTTTCTGAATATGCTAATTGAGTTGGGTGTGAATCCTGAAGATCTTCCATCCTTCTGCTATAGCCAATATCTCGAGCAGGTAAAACGATTCGTTCTCGAGAAGAAGGGCAGAGGTATGGCCGACCGCAGGCTCCAGACCAAGGACTTCCTTTCAGCTCTCAGAGTCAGCTCTCTAAAACACTTCGTGTCCCGATTTGGAAAGGTCTGGCCCAAGACTACGACGGCCCAAAAAGACAACACCAAGCTGGTCGCAGGAGATGGTCTAGTGTTTCACTTTGACCTTGCCCGTGGGATTGTCATCGTCAACCCACAACATCATTCAGTGGAGGACTTCCAGACCTTCAAACTCTATGTTGAACTACTATCCGAGCATCTTGATGTGGAGGGTGTAGCTTCGATAATCACTGACAATTGGTGGCATCTTGGGATAGACTTGGAGAGTGCGAAATCCACTAAGGGAGAGCCTCTATTGGAGAAAGATATGCTGAGTCATTTTGAGGACTTCTTTGTGGATGAAGAAGACAGCTCGATACATATCGAGGCTGAGGTGCTTTCGGATGGGCCCGAGAGGCCGTTCGAGGTGCAGGTCTTGCTTGCTCTGTTTGAAACAGTGTCGAAACTAAAACGTCGCAAGAAGGCCAAGTAATCTAAACACATAGTACAATGTAAACGAGAAACGGTGGGATTGGATGTGAGTGGAAGTGCAGTAGTCGAGAGTATTCCAGTTTTGAAGAGAAATCTAGGAGTCACAGACATTGAGGCGAAAGTTGTCCTCTCTGTGTTCCTTGGAGGTAACCTAACGCCCGGAGGCATTGCTGAAATAACCGGAGAGTCCGTGAGAAAGGTTCAGCAAGCACTCAAACGGCTAGAAACGAAAGGACTGGTGGCAAAGGTGGAAGGAGTTGTGACAGTCTACCGTCTGGCCCCTTCGATTCTGGCACTTGAAGACGTGCTATCGTCAATCAGAAGTGATCTTGAATCATATTCTGAGGAAACAAAGAAGGCATATGAGAGCCATGTCAAGAAGACCGACGAGAGTGTCGAGTCTGTCGTAGAATCCCATAGGGGGACCATAGATGATGGAAAAGTGGCTCTTCAAAGCTATGAAACCAGGACTGTCGAAACGGTCCAGTCTCAGATTGAGATAATTGCTTCTCTCACTGCTCAACTACTCACCGACTTCACTCAAAGCATAGAAACTGCCTTGGCGGGTTTCGACACCACTCTTGATGACAGCCTTGGCTCTCGACTTGCTTCCCTTCACCAAGAACTTGACAGGGGTCAAAAAGAACTCAGTCGCGTTCTGACAAAGATATCGAAGGATTTCAAGAGAACCGTCAAGAAGGAACGCAAAGTATCGGTGGCCGCCGTAGATGGGCTAAGAAACAAGATTGCTTCTCTTATCCAATCCCTCAATGCCTCTGTTGCAACAGCCCTTGACGAGTCGCGTAGCGCCGTGCAGGCATCTGGCGTACAAATGAGCCAGAGGATTGCTGAAGAGTCAACAAATGCATCTGACGATGCAATCTCTGCTCTGGCTTCTGCAAGTGAGGAACTCGAAAGTATAATCTCTCACCTAGAGGCTCAACTGAGCGCGACCTATCTGGCTGGCGAAGAAACACTCAAGGAGGTGACTTCCAAGAGTAGGCTGGGGATTACCGATGAGGCTGAATTTGCCAAGGGTCGAATCGAAGAGGCTATTCGAATCTCGGAGTCAGCGAAGACAGATGTTGAAACCTGGCAGAACGAAGTCGGTGCATTCACAGATGTGGCGTTTCAGTCGTTAAAGTCTCAGCTGGACCAGATGCAGTCCACAAAATCCAACTACCTTGACAATGTAAGGAGAACTTCTACTGGGCTTATTGACAGAACCCAGGCTCTTTACGATGAAGAGTACGAAACTCTGAAGGAGATGGCTGCGAGTGTACACAACGATTTTGGTGACCACCTCGGAGAATCCAGAAGTTCGACTCTGGGGCTTCTGGACAAACAGATGAATGCACATGAAACAAAGCTTGAGTCCGCCAACGTTGAAGCTCTAGCAAACATCGAGAAGCTGTCGAAGACTGCTATCAAGTCGCTTGGTTCCAATCTAAATCAGATAATCAAGGACATCGGTGAGATTCTTGATACAGAAGCCGCTGAGATGGATACGCTTGC
>JBHLOD010000036.1:0-8412 GCA_048940825.1 Promethearchaeota archaeon
GTCCCCTGTTGGGCGCCCTCTGAGACCCTTGTTGTCGGAGAGGCTGAATTGTGTCTTTGCAATGCATACAGGAAGATCGCCATACCCCCTCTTCTCTAGCGAACGAATTCTACCTTTTGCCCCTGCCAAGTATTCAACGCCTGCAGATCCGTATATTTGAGTGGCAACTTTGGATATCTTCGTCTTGAGGGTGTCTTCTAGGTCATAGGTGTATTCTATGCCAGTGTTTGGCTCGGTTTCAATTGTATCTATCACAGTCTGAGCAAGAGCTTTGCCGCCTTCGCTTCCCTTGGCAAAGACTTCAGAAACCTCCATTCTCCAACCCCGTTTCCCGCAGAACGCTCTCAGGAGTTCAATCTCGCCCTCAGTGTCATCAGGAAATCTGTTGAGGGCCACCACAGCAGGAACACCAAACTTGCTTATGTTCTCCATGTGTGCCTCGAGGTTCGGAAAACCAGCTTCCAAGTTGTCTTGGCCATGGTGTTTCAAGGCACGAATGGTTGTGACAATGACTACTGCGTCGACTCCGAAGTCGCCTGCGCGTGTGACTATGTTAAAGAACTTCTCAGCGCCAAGATCCGCACCAAACCCTGCCTCAATGACAACGTAGTCGAAAAGTCTTAGCGCCATGTCAGTGCCAATGACAGAGCTCGTACCGTGAGCAATGTTTGCGAAGGGGCCGGTGTGAATTATGGCAGGTGTTCCCTCGATTGTCTGGACAAGGTTTGGCTTGAGCGCATCTCGCAGCAATACTGACATCGCACCCTCGGCCTTGAGGTCCCTTGCGTACATCTCTTTCAGAGCTGATGTTCTGGCGATAAGGATATTGCCAAGTCGCTTCTTCAAATCTAGATAGTCCTTTGCAAGGCCCATAATGGCCATTACTTCCGAAGCAGCCGTGATGACAAAGCTGTCCTCGCGGGGAAATCCATCAAAACGGCCACCGAGGCCAACAATCACTTTTCTCAAAGCACGGTCATTCATGTCCATATTCCGCGGCCAATAGACCCTCCTCACGTCAATCTCAGGTTCCTTCTCGTGATGGATGTAGTTGTCAATCATCGCTGAAAGTAGATTGTGCGCTGCCGACACCGCAGGAAAGTCAGATGTGAACATTAGGTTAATCTGCTCAAAGGGTAGGACTCTCGAATTGCCTCCACCAGCGGCACCCCCTTTGACTCCGAAGACTGGTCCTAGAGAAGGCTCTCTGAGTGTGACTACTGTCTTGTTCCCTAGAGCATTGAGGGCCATTGAGAGTCCAATTGAGTTGGTTGTCTTTCCCTCTCCCGCCGGAGTGGGATTTGTTGCCGTGACCAGCACGAGCTTGCCTTTCCGCTTACCAAGCTCCTTCCGGATGTCCAGATTGATCTTTGCCATGTACCTACCATATTGCTCCAGATACTTCTCCGGGATTCCAGCCTTCTTGGCCACCTCAGTAATCTCAATCATAGTCTACACCGAGAAACTCGTTGGTCTGGACAGACCTATGGTCATTGATAAACCAAACTCTAGATACTAGCCAGTTCAAGAATCCGCATCCGGCCACGGAGATTCTACTTGAGGTCCAAAAGGACATAAGACGGGCTTTCCATCAATTCCGACAGTTGATAGAGATGAGAAGACTCCCCCTAGAAGCCCTACCTGACGCACTACCAGACGCCATTGATGTTGAGAAGCATGTGATCTGTACCTACTATGCCAGACTGCCCCCGTTTCTGGATGCCAAGGAACTTGCAATGGGAGCCGCTGTTGAACAGAGTACAGGAACGTGGACACTGGTTCCTGGAGAAACCGCAGCAGTCAGAAAAAGGCACGTTGCTAAGGTTATTGGAGTCTACGAAACTCCACAATACGAGTTCAGCCTTCCGAGCGATCTTGAAAGAAGACACTACATTATCCAGATTGCATTCCCATGGGAGAACTTCGGACAACAAATCCCGATGTTGCTCTCCACGGTGATTGGCAACATTTCATTGGGACCCATCAAATGTCTTGACATGAGATTTCCGAAGAGCTGGCTCAAGGGGTTCAAGGGGCCGAAGTTCGGCGTGAAAGGATTGAGAAGACTTCTCGGGGTTAAGAAAAGACCCTTTGTCAACAACATGATCAAGCCCTGCGTGTATACGTCAGCCAAGATGGGGGCAGATCTTTGCTACCAGGCTGCGGTCGGGGGCGCAGACATTATCAAAGATGATGAGCTTCTGGCTGATCCAAGCTTCAATACCCTGGAAGAGAGAATACCATTGTTCATGGAAGCGATTGACAAAGCTGACGCCGAGAAGGGAGAGAAGACTCTACTCACCATCAACATAACGGACAGCGTTCCGAAGCTATTCGAGAACGCGGAGAAGGCTATAGAGCTGGGTACGAATGGGCTCATGATCAACTTCCTGGCAGTAGGATACTCTGCCTTCCGTCACGTGTGCGAAGACCCGTCCATCAATGTCCCAGTTCTAGCCCACATGGATGTAACAGGTGCCATTTCCTATGCTCCAAACATTGGAATAGGAACAAACATCGTTATCGGAAAGCTCCCACGCATATGTGGATCCGACATTACGGTATTCCCAGCACCTTATGGCAAGGCTCCGATGCTCAAGGAGAGGTTCTTGTTGATGGCTCACGACATGATAATGCCACTTCATCATATTGAGCAGACTGCACCGATGCCCAGCGGAGGAATAAGCCCAGGACATGTACACGAGGTGATAGATGACCTGGGTCCCGATATAGTGATAGGCACAGGGGCTGGAATCCATGCCCACCCGGATGGGCCAACAGCTGGTGCAAAAGCGTTCAGACAAGCGATAGATGCCAAGATGAGCGAGAGTTCCGTCAAGAAAGCAGCCATAGAACACGAGGAATTGCAGAAGGCTCTTGACTCGTGGGGAACCGGGAGGACAGGTTTCGACCTCTAGCATTGTCCCACATGATGATGCGGAGAAGCCGAAGATGGTTGAATTATCGGACCCGGTTGAGATTGCTGGTTTGGAGATTCGAAATCGATTTGTGATGCCTCCGATGGTGAGGGAGCGTGCCACAGAAGATGGAGAGATAACCGAAGACCTCATTCAGCACTACGTTGCAAGAAGCATGGGGGGTGTAGGCCTCATCATAGTTGAGGCGGCGGCAATAGCTTGGGAACATCGTATCATGAAGAGAAATGTAGGAATACACGAAGATAGACTCATCCCAGGTCTCGCAAGGCTGGCCGAGGGCATAAAGGCTCATGGATCAAGGGCCTTTATCCAAATCAACCACTGCGGCCCCAAGTCATTTGTTGAAACCAGATTAGTTGGGCCATCTCCAGTTCAAGTTAGAAAGAACAGAATCCCCGAAGAACTAGCGGTAGATGAAATACATTCAATCCAAGAACTGTTTGTTGATGCGGCATGTAGAGCTCAACAAGCTGGGTTTGATGGAGTCGAGGTTCATGGGGCTCACTTCTACTTGCTAAGCTCATTTCTCTCATCCTATACGAACAGGAGGAATGACGACTATGGAGGCACCACCATCAAGAAAGCCAAGTTCATGGTAGAAATCGTCAAGCGGATTAGAGAGGAACTCGGTGACTATCCCTTGATTCTGCGCATAAACGGGATTGAGAACGTCGTCGACGGCATCGATATCGAGGAGGCCATCGAGATTTCGAAGATAGCTGAGAATGCGGGGGTCGACTCCATACATGTGTCCTGTGTCGTCGACCCTATTTCGAACCCGTCGCTCCCGCCAAGGTTCACGAAGGACGCTATGCCAGACCTCCTGAAGGGCGTTCCCTTCGACTGCTGCGTACCGTGTGCAGCCAAGATCAAGGCTCACGTCAGTTTACCAGTGATTGGTGTCGGAATGGTCAGAGATGCCGAGTTCGCGAGAAGCATAATGAGAAAGGACCTCTGCGACCTACTTGGTGTTGGACGGGGATTGCTTGCAGATGCAGAATTCGCACTGAAGACCCTCGAAGGAAGAGACGATGAAATCATTCCGTGGAAAGATGCCGATTGAGAGAATTGATGAATCTGGAAGACTTTAATCTGTCCTCTCCCCAACACGTGCCATGGATCACTCCTCGTTTCTCCAAGATGACGTCATTGAATGGCTTTTAGAACCCAGCAACCCGAGCGTGCGGTTCTGGACTCTGCAGCAGATACTCGATAAGAGCCCTGAGAGCAAGGAGGTCAAACAGGCACAGAACGCCGTGATGCAGAGTGACTGTGTGAAGAGAGTCATAGATGCGCAGGATTCCGGGGGCTTCTGGGGAAAGCGCGAGGACATGTACAATCCGAAGTATAGGGCAACGACACATAATCTGCTCATTCTGGCGGAGTTGGGAGCGAAGAGGACTCCTGAATTGGAGAGGGCGTTGGAGCACGTGTTCCTATTTCAGCGTGAATCGGGGCACTTTCTCATAAGTCTTCCAAAGACAGAGAAAGGACGCGCTAGCGTTGTCAAGGATGGGTGTTGCATTGACGGCAACGTGCTGTTCTACATGGTACACTTTGGCTACGGAGATGACCCACGTGTCAAGGCGCTTATCGATTTCCAAGTGGAACACTACGACACCGAGAATGAGGGATGGCATTGTAGAGCATTTCCTATTGACCCATCAAAAGTATTTCCCGTGAACTGCTACATGGGGGCGGTGAAGGTACTCAAGGGCCTCTCTAGAATCCCGACAAGCAAGCTCTCGAGCAATGTTCAGGACGTGATCAATCGCTACGTGGAGGTCATTCTTGAGAACCAGATATACAAGTACCTGAGAAATCCTGATGGCACTCGGAAGGAGAAGGCCGGGTGGAAAAGATTCGGATTCCCAATCTTCTACCAGTCAGATGTCCTTGAGGTGCTCGATATCCTAACAGAGCTGGGTATGAAAGACGAGAGAATGCAGGAATCCATAGACTTCGTCGTGTCAAACCGAGGAAAAGATGGTAGGTGGCCTCTCAAGAACACATTCAATGGGAAGATGTTTTGTGACATAGAAGAAAAGGGCAAGATATCGAAATGGATTACGCTGAGATCATTGCGTATTCTCAAGAGGTTCTATTCCTGAGGCGTTCCGAACTCTCACAGTCTGTGTTCTGGAATTGTGACCTTGTAGCTGCCAGATTCAAGGGACTTTCGTAACTCGATCAGTCCAATCCCGACACCGTAACAGAAGACGGTCGGTTCGGGCCGTATCCTGATAACGACGATTTCTTGATCTTCAATAGCAGTGTCAATACTCATCCTGAGGATTCTCTTCTGTCTGAATGCCCATCGGACATCTTCATCATCTATTGAGACAAAGTCAGCAACGCCACGGAACATCGCATAGCTCGCAGGTGCAAAACGGATGTAGTAGTGAGGAAATGTGACAACAAGTGACACATTGGGATTTCTCTTGATGTGTCGGACTTTTGCGTATCTGCGACCTGCTATGATATACAACGCGAATTTTGACTGAGGAGGCGAAACGCCGAAGAGGATTCCTGTGGAGTGCGGACGACCCTTCGAATCGACGACTGACAAGACCCCGAACGACTTCTTCCTCACTTCTTGCTCTACCGTTCTAAAATCGACCCCGAACTCCGACATCTCATGAAGACCTACCTGTTGAGTCGCGAGTACATCTTCTCATTATTCTTGTAGATGTTCAGGAACTCCTTGAAGAGTTCATCATATAGCTCCCGGTTCTCCGAATTCGGATTAAAGACCTTCGAGAATTGCACCAAGTTGGGAATCTCATCGAATGTGCAAAGACCCAAGCCTACAGCCCCTATTAGAGCAGCTCCACGTGCGTTTGCATAGATGGGGTCCTTCACCTGACGAACAGTTCTATTCAGTACGTCTGCATAGATCTGACACCAGATGTCGGACTGGGCCCCACCACCGATTATGTTGATTGGGTCCATCTTCCTCTTGATGAACTTCTCAACCAGTTCCATCAACCATCTGCTATTGTAGGCAACACCTTCAAAGACTGCACGGATAAGGTCCTCTCTCTTCACCGGTAGTGAGATGTTGTGGAGGCCTCCGCGGATGGTGTGATTCTCCACTGGAGTCCGTTCTCCGTACAGCCATGGAGTGAAGATCATCTTATTGCTGCCAGCCGGTACTTGCTCGACAACCCGATCAAACTCTTGGTAGACTTCCTCTTTGCCGAATTTCTCAGGGTCGTTTCCATAGAATATGTTGTCTCGCAAGAATGTGAGACACGCCCCTGCAGATTCTTGTGTGTTGGCCACAAAGTATCGGCCTGGTATCGCAGATGGTAGAGAGGCCATATTATGCGAGATGTCCGTCTTCTTGAATGGTACATGGCAAATGACCCAGCTGCTTGTACCTATGTAGACATGTCCCTCATAGTCTCTCACTGCGCCAGAGCCGACGAGAGCAGAGTGTAGGTCCGGGGCGCCGACCACAACTTTGGTGTCGGGACTCAGGCCAATCTCGCTCGCTACCTCGCTGGTCACGTCACCCAGGATGTCAGTAGAATGCTTCAGAGGTGGCAACTTGCTTCTGTCAATACCCATCTTTCGAATCAGGCCATCGTCGTAGTCTATGTTCCAAATGTCTGTGGTCTTCGTACACCAGTGCAACATAATGCTAGCATAGGAGGCCGCAAACTTCCCAGTAAGCTTCAGGTTGAGATAGTCTGTCGGTTCTAGGAACATGTGCGCGCCCTCATAGATGTCGGGGTGCTCATGCTTCAGAAACATTATGTGGGCAATGGAATCCTTGCCACTCCCGGTTGGAATACCTCCAGTCTTGCGGAGCCATCTAAGAACATTCGTGACTCCATACCCTTGAATGTTGATGATTCCCTTGAGCGCCTTCCTAACGTAGGGCTCACCGCGTGTGTCCATCCATATCACTGCATTCGACAGATGATTGCCGTTGGCGTCAACAGCGACTGTTCCAGACCACTGACTTGACACACAGACTCCTGCGATGCTCTTTGCAGGCACGGTTCCACCATCAACTAGGCGCTTCGAGCAGTTCACGAAGGCCGTCCACCACTCATCTGGATCCTGCTCTGCACCGCCCCCGGGCTTCAAGTATAGTGGGGTCTTCTCGAACTCGAAAGCCAGTATCTCGCCACACTTG
Source organism: Promethearchaeota archaeon (assembly GCA_048940825.1). Taxonomy (GTDB): domain Archaea; phylum Asgardarchaeota; class Thorarchaeia; order Thorarchaeales; family Thorarchaeaceae; genus SMTZ1-83. Next base: position 7,087 of record JBHLOD010000036.1, read on the forward strand.
TCGGTCAGTGCTACCTTCATAGCGGATGTGCCATGGTCGACCGCAAGAAAGTATTCTCTATCTCCACTCTCAACCGTCATCCGAAGTCGCTACACGACTGGACAAACCGTCATATATGCCATTCCGAAGTCCGTCTGATGCGTTCTAGATATCGATTGTTTCAACCTTACCCTCGTGGTTAATGGACTCGATGATGAGAGGCGACCCTTCGCCTGTGACCTCCCTCAGTCCGAGGACGTCCTTCATCATGAGCAGGACATCCATGGGTAGAACGCAGCCCTCAGGTGGCAGAACACCCTTCTCTGTTATCTTGCCACGCTGCAAAAGTATTGCGCCGATAGCGGCCGGGATTCCAGTGGAGTCGCCCATGGCTTGCCCTACAGACGCAAGTGAGAAGTTGTATTCATGTGGCTTACCATCAAGCAATCCCCGAATTCTGATCTTTAAGCAGCCTCTCTGTTCACCAAAGTTGGTCTCTTTGAGGATTCTATCCCTTTGGCTGAGAATGTATGAGATGGCGAAATTGAATGGAATCACCTGCTGACCCCTAACGTCAATTGGTTTTTCATCCACAATTCCTAGGCGAACAATGTTGCGGATTAGATCATAGTACTCTGGTGGAATGACACAGCCAAGGTTTGTGACTCGCTTGCATTTGATGTAGTTGGGAAGGGTTATTGTTTCGGGATGTGGATAGCAGTAGCTTCGGTAGGTGCCAATCAAAGGGTAGTCGATTTCTTCCTCAAGCGCAATCCCACTCTCTTCGAAATACTTGACCGTAGTGAACTTGCCATCTAGATACATCGGAATATCAGCCAACATACTGTGGATTCGGTGCGCAATGACGGCGGCACCCTCTCTGATGTCGCCACCGTGAACGTGGAGAATATCTATAGAATCGACCTCGTCAAGCATGACATCGGCGCAGAACTTGGAAAGAAGGTTTGCAATCCCTGGTGAACCACCCATTCCGGTAAGCGCAGTTATGCCCGCCTTCTTGGCCGCATCATCCATTTCAAGTAGAATCTTGGTTGCATCATAGTCGTCGCAGACATCTACGTAGTTGATGCCCTCCTCTATTGCAGCCTTGAGTACAATGGGACCCAGCTTGTAGAACGGTCCGCATACATTCAGCAGGACGTCTGCCCCCCTCACCACTTCCTTGATGTTATCGGGATTGCTAGCGTCAACCATAATAGCAGAGCATTTCTCTTCTCCTACTTCTTGGGCGCAGGTTCGGGCACCCTCATAGTCGATGTCTGCCACAACAATCTCATCGAAATCATCAAAGGATGCTAGCGTCCTAACGGCTATAGCTCCAACCGT
>JBHLOD010000037.1:0-8263 GCA_048940825.1 Promethearchaeota archaeon
TCCATCAGAGCCCCCGTTTGCAGAAGAAACGAGCTGAAAGATCGATTTAAGAAGCTTGAGGAAATCTGCGGCCAGAGAATATGCGGCCCTGCGATGGCGATACACCGTTGGGACACCGACGTGAAGGAGGGTCTTGATATGGAGGCCGCATATCCTGTGAGTGAAGCGATAGAGAATGGAGATATTCACTCGAGAGTTCTTCCGGGTTTTGATGCATTCACGACAGTCTACAAGGGCTCGTATGATCAAGTGACCAAGGTCTTCAACCGACTACACGAATATCGTGCGTCAAGAGGACTAGCGGCAGAGCTTAATCCTCGTGAGATCTACTTGACTGGTCCTTTCGAGGACAACCCTGCGGACAATATAACCGAGCTTCAGACCACCATTCATCCATGGGAAACTAGATTCAAGAAACGTGTCCGGGAGGTTCTTGGAGATGAGAAGGGATCGATGGTGCTTCAAGGCTCAGAGAGAATCTCTCCGCTTAGTCCTGCAGAGGAGCGGAGCGATTGGGTTGTATCAGCGATGCAACGGCTTGATAGGATTGCAGACGAGAACCAGAAGTGTCAGGTAATAGCGAAGTGTGCTCATGACAGACCAGTAGAGAACATCCGGCGATTCAAAGCAATCTTCGATAAAACCAAGGACATTGATGAGGTACTTGGTGCATACAGGGAGGACCTACCGTGGGTTGAGAAGCCGTATCGGGAGGGCCGGATTCTGTACACAAGCAAGCCCCCTAGCGACCCAGAGGCCTATTCCAAGGCCACGACTCAAGACGAGATAATCAAGGCGTACTGCTTCTGTCCAATTGTCAAGGCCGCATTGGAGCAAATGCCAAGGACTTTCTGCTATTGTGGCGCAGGATGGGCTGAACAGCTATGGAACGAAGTGCTTGGTGAGCCCTTGAAGATAGATATCGTGAGTACAGTTATCGACGGTGGCAAGTTCTGCAAGTTCGCTGTCCACCTTCCAGAACATGCGATTAAGTGAACGAAGACCTATTAGCTCCCACTTCGTACAGGGCCTCTCCCGAAATCATTAAGAACCTACCACACCCTTCTGTCCTGGATTCTCGTAGTCGACAAATGTCACGAGATGACTTCAATGGAAAACCGAACGAAGCTAGTCGTAGGGATTGTGGTCCTTATGCTGGCCCTCATGGCGCTGGGCATCTCCATTGCTTCGGCCCCACCCGAGGAAGAGGAAACCTGTCCCACTACCAAGTGACCAGCACAGTGGGTCGAAATACGCCAACCCTCTGGAAGACTCTGTTACAGGGCGTCCACTTTGGCTGGCATTAGCGGTCCAATCCTTCTAGATGCGGGAGGTGTCCGTTAAGAAGACATGATGACGCTGGCACGTAAAGCAGCGCAGTGCCAGCTGAGACAGGGTAGCGCCTTTCGTCTTCGCGGACTCTCCCGTCGAGTCGAATCCTACTTTGCTAGTTAGTGTGTTCTATCATTTCATTGGCTCGAAGCGATTTTCTGCAGCGTGGCTAAGCCGCCTTGTCGAAACCATTCCAGACTATCCGAGCGAAGCATGGTCTTGTGAAATGATTCGAGCAAACTCAAATAGCCTTGCGAGTAACAGACAAGGGATTGAGAATGAACGAAGAAGACAAACCCTCTCTGTTGAACATTGAAGAGTCTCTCGAAGGAATGGAACAGATCGTCAAAGAGGGATACAGTGAGGAGAAGTGGACGGCCTTGGAGGAGGCATTATTGTCATTCATTAGGCCCCCAGGTCATTTTCCTCCACATGATAGCCGTCCAACCGACGAACAATTCTCCAGGTGGATAGATGTTGGAGTAGCTTTGTTTGAGCAGGGCTATCCTCAACTTGTCGAAGGTGTTCCCACAATCAGCATGTTCGAGGGCGGTCTGGAGTTCAATAAGCTTGATACGGACAGCAGCGTTCCACAATCCCTTCATGTCACACGAAGGTTCATAGAACGCCACCTCGGGCCAAGGGAAGAGATAATGCTGATGGAGTATGGGGGATGCGAGATGGGCAGTTTCAACCGTCTCAAGCCAGGGCACATAGTCGTCACCAGCGACCGGATTCTAATCATAGGACACGAGAAGATTGGCAGCACAAAAGTGGCAGATAGGCATTATCTGCACTATCCTGACATAGAGGAGAAGCCCTATTACCAGAGCCTTGACTTCTTGCCGTTGGACAAAGTGAAGAAAGTGAAGGTCAACTGGGGTTTGATCAAGAAGAACGTTGCCGTGACTCTGAGCGACATAGAGTATGTGAAGATTAGTCCTCGACACTTCTACGGACCGCTCTTCTTCAAGATGCAGCTCTCTGACAAGGTCAAACCAAAAGTGGGGGACTTCACAATTTGGGTCAGGCTCTCGCAACTGAATGAGAGTTCTCAGCAATTCAAAGACCGTCATGAAACACTGGCAGCAAAGATCGAGGAAACGGTCGAGAAGTTTAGGTCGCCCTCCTAGCGACCAGTAGTGGGAAGTGACCTCGTATGGTATCCGCGGCTGATGAGGTTGCAATTAAGGCAAGGCAAGCACTACAAGAGATATTGGCCTCGAAGACATTCGACCACCCAGCTCGACAGGTCCTGTTTGACCTTGTGATGGAGATGCAAGACCATGAACATCCCCTTGAGGATTCACACATGCGTGAGCTTCGGGAGTGCGTGCTTGACCTCCTTGGGACCCACAGGACAGCTTCTTTTGGTGCCCTAGTACTAATCCTGTCCCATGGGGGTGCGAAGGGATACCCATTGGATGAGCTAGAAACAAGTCTGGAGGTCGACCCAAGTACTCCCCGTCCTGGCAAGGAGCATCACGTGAGCATTCAGCTCTCAATTCTCGATGAGGCAGGAGTGTTCGAGGAGAGTGAGCGGCTCCTCTATTGGGACTATGGTGGAATGCACATCAAAGACAAGGACAGCGGTCGCCGAGGGATAATATTCCTGACTGACCGCTGTGTGTTCGTCTTCGGTACCTTTGGAGCGATATTCGACAAGACGGACCGCCGCCTCCTCTACAACGATTGGGAGGGCAAGCAGTATCTGACCTCTTTGGATTACCTGTATCTTGCAGACCTGCTCAGGATTGAACACAAGAAGGACCAGGTGAAGGTCAGGGTGCACGCCAAGTATGTCGAGGAGAAAAAGAGGACCCTCTACGGCCCGTATTTCTTCACGTTTGACCTGCCAAAGACGGCAAAGGTCAGGGTGGGTGAGGTAGACATAAGCATAAAACCGAAAAGACCTGGGTCATGGTACGACGAGGAGTTCAAGCAGAGCGTTCCCCGCGACGACCATCATCGACGTGCCGGTGTTCTGTACGCGAGGATGACTCAGCTCATTGAGCAAATCAAGTCTGACGACGCTACGGGTGATGTCTGAAACGGACTGGTTCTTTTTGGGCCAATGGCTGAGGATAGCTGCACCATATCCTCATGGAGAGGCTGTCTGGGCGTCCTTTCCAGTTGTGATTCCTTTGGGGCCTCTGCAATCTTGTCGGTCATTGCGGGACTCGCCTTGTTGATTGAGTATCTGTTTCACGTGGCAGAATCGAGCGAAACAAGCAAATGTAACTGCCTGCAAGTATGTTCGGGAAGCGTGGTGCACGAAAAAGAAGAAGAAACTGGTCTATCAGAAGACAAACCTCCCGAGGGCAATACCGCTCATAGTGCGGAGGAGGATGGAGCTGAGTAGCCTGTCAGATAGGAACACACAGCTATGGACCGTTGAGAGCCCGGTCAATCTCACATTGGTGTGTGCCATAGTCGGTGCGCTCGCGATCTTCGCCCCCTTCTATGTCTGGATTAATCCGGGCCCTAACATGGTGGCAATACTGGCAATGACTTGGAGGTTTGACCGAGTCGGGGCTCGCATCCACTGGATGATTATGGATCCCATACACACCATTGCTCCTCTTCCCTTCACAGTGTGGCGACTCGTGTTCGTCTATCAGATGGTCCGCTACTATCAGGGAAGAGGCACGCGAAGGCGGACAGTCATCTTGGGTATCTTCGCCGAACTACCTTTCTTGATTATAGACTTCACGTGGAGAACCCTTTCGCCGCCCACCACAATTCTCTGGGACCCTGGCCTGACCTTTCCGACACCCCTGATGCTCTTGGCAGCCTCAGTCTTCATGTGGATAACACCATTTCCTGTACCAAAGACCCCATTCGATGACCAACCCGAGCCAGACCAGTGGTGGCGAGAAGAAACCGATTCCCTAGCCGGACAACCGGCTGAACCGCGAATCGAGTACGACCGGACTCATGTAGAGAGCAGATTCAAGTGTCCTAGATGTAGTAGCGAGGAGATTCGTAGGGAGATGCATCCGGGGTCCTTTGGAATTAGAGCTCGTTTCGTCTATTCTTGCGGGAAGTGTGGAGGTCAATGGGAAGGATGACTGCTACAAACAATGCAAATGTGAGTCGTGACCGTTCTCAGACAAGGTCCCGTACCCTTTCACTACTGAGTATCCCCCCAGGACGGCTGCCAAGTCTACCTCCTCACGACTCGGTTGTCCGACCACAATAGCAGCCTCAGTGGTTCAAGAACACTACCAATGCAGAACTGGCCAAGCTGTACACACTCTCAATTCAGATGCAAGTCAAGACAGTGTCGTCAGAATTATCAAGACAGGTCCGTATAGATTTGAATCGACAACATACTGGCGAGTATTCCCCCTGACGAAGTCCTCGGGCCATGACTTTGAGAATTGCCGTGGCCATGCTACTCGTCCATTGTCGAAAGGGTTGGCATGAGAGAATTGCGATGAAGGTAGACAGTCACGAACAAGTCAAGCAGAGCTGGTCATTCAGACCAGAAGTCGTGGCAATCATCATAGGGTCAGTGGCCATCCTTGGGCCTGTCTTGTCTATGGTTGCGCCTGCAACCAGTGGTGAAGTTCATGTTGAGGTATTTGCTCCAGTCTGGCATTTGTTGATCATGGGGAACTTGGTGTTCTTCACTCCGTTCTCGCAGGCCTCAATCTTTCTATTCCCGCTTGTCTTCTTCCGCCTTGGGTTTACCCACCAGATGTATCAGTGCTACAAAGCAAATGTTACCAGGGCACGTGCAATCGCAGTCGGCATTCTGAGTGAACTCCCCATCTTGTTCCTAATCGCCTTACTATGGATACCTGCAATTGGTACGCCGTATATACTCGATATGCCAACATTGGTCCCCATCCCACACCTTCTCTTGTTTGGTCTTATCCTCCTATACCTCACTCCGCCTCTGGAACCTCGTCAATGGATTGAAGAAACTCCCCCAACTACATGGTAGCTGTAAACCCACAGGCAATCTCAGATCTCTTGATTCGGCATGCGTCCTGAACCTAGTGGTTGCGATGAAGGCTGCCGCAGCCTCTTGAACATCAAAATCATCACAGCAAAGACAAATGGAGGAATTGCGATAATGATGGCCAGAGGGACTATAACGCCAGCCAGATAGTCCTCGAAGGGAACTAGTGTTATTGAGGGCAAACCGATCTGAGAAATTGTCAGATTAATCGTCACTTCGTCTAGGTACCCACAGTTTGTGATGCTCAGATTATACTCTGGGACTCGTGGCGTCCAAGTTGTGTTCTTGTGCAGACGGTCACCAGGAGCGTATACAAGCCCTTTTCCACCCAATGCCCACTCGGAGCGAAGAGTTATCGTCACAATCTCCTCGTCTGCCACGGCATTCGTTGTGCTGACATCTGAAGCAATCTCATGAAGGGCATAGGGTTGGACAGTTATCATCGTGTTGAAGACCTCATCTGCCAGAAGTGTGAGATTTCGAGTACGGAACACTGGGACTCCTTGGCCCGTCGCCATTGCAGGCATCGAGAGTATGAGCAATCCCGCAACTACAGCAAGAATCGGCTGTTTCAATCTCCTCACTCACTAATACATCATTATTCGACGAATCGTATCAAGTTTTGTGTAAACGGTTGGAAAGTGACGCAGAGATTGATGCTGCTCTCGCTAGTTACAAGCCGTCGCGGAACACTGTCAAAATGGGGAAACCTCTGGCGGTTCTCTCTGCCTCCGACATAGTATGTACCATATAGCGCTAGTGGAGATTATGAGCAGCCAGTTTGCACGCTCCAAGTCTAGCATCCACTGGGGTGAGAAATTAGTAAGTGTAACGGCAAACAGAAGTAGTACTATAGCCTCTACAGCAAATGCGTACCTGAATGCCTGACAGAGTACGCGTTTTCTCATGACTGATGTCAATGTAACATCGCTTGGTATAAGAAGCCTCTGCCACATGGCTAGACCACAGACAAATGGAGGGATCAGATGACAGCTTTCAGCTCATGTCAATTGATGACGAGTATCAACTCCATGGAGGCCCGCGCGTCAACTGGCTTCTTTGCAGTAGTACAAGGATTCGCCATAAGGCAGGTCTTTGTGAAACAGAGCGACTTGGATTCTCTGAGATTGGACTCCAAGTGTTGAGTAGGTTGAAGATCATCATATGCTATTTCCCAGTCACCTCCTACGCCATCGTGGTCCTAGGCGTTGCCTACTTCATATATAGTAGGATTTGGAAGACGGACCCAAGTGTCTTCCCGAGGAAATCGCTTGTCTTTCTTGTTCTCATCATCCTGCTTACTATCATAGATGTCATTCAGCTGACGACTCCTCTGCTTGCTGGTCCTGTGTGGGTAGACAGCCTGCCACATCTTCTGATGTGGATTTGGCCTGATATTATAGTACTTGTTGCTCTGGTTGCTGATATGGCTAGGTCTTGGCGTCCATGGATTCTCCGTGGTCAGAACCCTGAATCACCTCAGAGGATTTCTGATGGCTAGGTTGATGTTCCTATTTCTCTTTCTAGTAGGAGTCTACCATTTGAGAGTACAATAAGCTCGCACCGGACAATCTGTGACTCAGGTCAGGTGTCGGAATTGGTGAAACTACAGTACAGTACAAATGAACTCTCTTTACGCGTTTCAGAAGTGTTCAAGGTCATACACCATTGGAGGAAACTTCCAACTCCATGAACGAGCTATTCTCCGTCCGGCTCCCAAATCTCGGAGATGGCCTTATCCATTCGGTGCCATCCATATGCTAATCCAAGATAGGACCCGACCAGACAGATAGGTACGAAGAAGAACATGATCAACGGCGACAGCCAGATGTAGTCCATGACGCGGCTTGGACCGCCGGGTGAACGAATTACTTCAATAACGTCAAGTACGCTCGCTAAGACAATCAGGATTCAACTACCGTTTCCTCCCAATCTCCTTTAACAGATTGGCAACTATTGTGCCATTTGGGCCATCCAAGTGCTTCCTCAGTTTCGGAATCGCCTCTTTTCCCATGCCAAGGATTATCTCTGCAATCCTAGGGTCACGACCATCCGGTTCCCATGAATGCTTAGCGAGGTACAGAACCAATTCATCAATCGCTTCCACACCCTTCAATTCAGCCAGGCATTTTGCAGCGAAGATTCCAGTTCCACCATTTACATATGGCCATAGGGTCTCCTCAGGGATAAGATACTCCATATACCTTGTTAGGACTACCTCCAACCGAAGAAACCTGTGTTTCAAGGCAATCTCTATGGCCAGATTCCATGCTTCCCACGTGGACGAAGAAGGATACTGACTTGTGTCCGCGAAGTGAATATCAATCTCACTCAGAAACCAAGCGGCTTGTTCTGCCACAAGAACGTCATCTATTTGATCCAGAGTTTGTAGAACATAGAATTGAAGTCCATCGTATGTTTCCAGGTCATGCCAATCCGAGAGGAACTCTTCTGGTCCACGGAGTATCATGCCCATCAAGTCGATGCTCTGGGGACTGGCGATTTCGGCAAGTACATCGACTACTGCATAGAGGACCTGTATATCTAGCGTATCTCTGACTTGCCAAGCAAGCTCAGCTGGATACCACTCAGGAGGTGCCCACTCTGGGCTGACTCTTGTTTTGAGGATTTCCAGCGTTTCATGTACTGTTTCATGATTTGTGACGAAGCAGTCTTTGATGTGGATTCGTATTTTTCCCCAGTCTTCTTGACCTATTGCCTCTCGTAGAAAGTCAGGATTCGGTTTCAAGGACAAACCACAGCTTGGAGTATGCATGGAGCTTAAGAAACATGTCGACGCACACCAGTTTCTGACTTGGCCGCGCCGCCTTGTCGAAACCATTAAAAGCATCGCGCGAGGTGACTGCCAGCAGGTTCCCGCCCTTAGGGGACCGACTAACACTTCAATAAGGAGAATCAATGCCTTGTCGAAAGAAAAGGAACATCTGAATCTCGTGGTCA
>JBHLOD010000038.1:0-8228 GCA_048940825.1 Promethearchaeota archaeon
TATGTGCCATGAGTTGACGAACCGGTCCCCCAGTCTGCAGTAACAAGGCTCAGGTTTCCAGAGGGTATTGAAGTAGAGCCTGCATCAATGTCCAGGAAAGTCAAAATAACATACGTGTCCACCCCTACTGGCGTTGTGTCATTATGTACTGCTGCTACGACGGTTTGATGCGGTATTACATTGACTGTTACAGAAGTGGTTGCACTCTGATAGTTGGGTTTCGACAAGGTAAGTTCGATAACGTGTGTACCAAGGGCGTATGATCTCGTGTCCAGCAGTATGCTGTATGCACCGTTGCCTAGGTCGGTCAATTGTGGACTGGCGTCGCCACTAACGGCACCACCAGGAATGCCAATGTCACCATTGTCTATGTCGTGCCATTCGAGGATGACTGTTAATTCTTGGCCCCACGGCAGTTCAGTTGGGTCTGAGCCCGCTGGATAGGCTTCGGTTTCGAGCGGGCGAGTCGTGAATCTGACGTCAATCGAAGCGGCTATTATGTATGAATCGGCTGGTATGGCTTGGATACTGAATGAATGTAGCCCAACACCATAGCCAGTACCGTCCAACGTCACCAAGTATGTCCCGTTTCCGAAGTCACTGGGTGGGCCGACAAAGGTCCCATTCGAAGATAGCGTTGCCCCTGCCAATGGCGAGTTATCGAACGAGTCACGGAGCGTCACTCTCACGCTAAAGTCACTTCCATATGGGACTGGCTCAGGTGTAACGTAAGTGAGATAGCTCTCGTGTGAGAGGTCCAGGAACAGGTATTCGGTTGCGTTCCTGTAGTATTGATGATATGAACCAAACTCGATTCTCCATCGGCCCGCGGATCCCAGATCACTAGTGTTGAGAATCATCCCATATCTACCACCCCCAAGATCGTTGAGGGTCTTGGTCGAGGGAACGCCGGATTCTGTCCAATTGAGTGTGACCGTGGCCTCAGTTACCAGTCGAGAGTTGACTTGATCCTCAAGCATGACCTCAAAGTAGAGTTCGTTCCCTATCATAGTGGCTGTGATGTGGTCAGCAACGGCGTCTGAAGGTGCTTGAAGGGCAAGTGTGGCATTGTGTCTAACCGTGAAGCTCCTCGTGAACAAACCAACTCGATCAGATGGAAAAGCTCCCGCATCAGAGTAGCTTGCTACGACCAGCCACTCGCCTTCAGGAGCAGCATTGTCCAAAGATATTGATTCTGAGTCGCAGTATCCAACTGTTTCTTCACTCCCCACTGCGATGAAGTCTTGAGGATTCTTTTGGTTCTCGAATTCGGTCTGAATCCAAGCGCCCGACCTTCCAATATTCGATATTCGTACTTCATCAATTTGACCTATCCATGGGAAGGTCCATGCTTTTCCTTCTGGTTGGTCTCCATGCCCGATTCTAAAGGGATCTGGGAGTGCTGATAGTATATCTGTCGTCATTACCATTGTTTCTACATCTTGGTTTCCGTCAACATAGAATTTAACCAGCGACCCATCATATGTCGCGACTACATGATGCCATGCATTTGGTGCAAGAGTCTGACCAGTTCCCAAATCATAGGTCCCACCAGTAGATTTGGGACCTAGGTTGACTCTGATGTTTTGGCTATTCTGAGACATAGTGAAGCGATAACCACTGTACCACCCTTTGTGATTGAAGGGCCCCATATTGGGATGAGTGGCAGATGGATACTGCATCCAGAGCTGAAGCGTGATTTGATTACCTGTAATATCAAGACTGCTGGCGTTTCCGCAGTCAATGAAATGATTGCTGAAGTTTTGTCCGAAGCCTATTGGCCCTGGCACTCTGGTCGGTAGATAGCTCACGTTTCCATCTCCGCCTTGCCCATGGTTCTCGTATACGCTACTGTCCGTATACTCATCTGCCAGTCCAGTTCCCGTTTCACCAAGATGCCAGACTCCGACGTAGTTGGAATCCCAGACCCCATTCGGGTTCTGAATGCTCGGAGCGGCTGGGTTGCCGTAGTACATGCTCACGGTCGTGTCGGCAGAAGATGAAAGGTACGGTACTTGCACCCAAGCTATGAGGTGCGCATGAGTTGAGTTGAATGCACGATCAAACACCTCCACCTCATAGTCTAGTACTTGGTCGCCGACGGCAAATGCAATATCAGCACCATCGGCTCTTACGTCGTCATGCAGGTCAACATCAAAAATCTCGACCAGCATCGGGAAGGCCCGTAGGTCACCATCTACCTTTGTGTGGTCTATGACCAAATCTTTCTTGTGCTGGTATGGAAGTGGGTATCTCTGCCCCACAAAGTCGCCGAGGCCCGAGTACCAAGTAGTGCCATTTGGTGCTATCAAATCCATGCTCAAAGTCGATCCGATTGATCCGGATGACCATGTGCGGAAACGGATGTCATCTCCCACGTTGAATACGCCGGAATCATAGAGCTGCCCGGCCACCAGTCCCATTCCCAAGTCCATCACGTGGTTCCTGTCCTGAAACTCAAGAGTCCAAATCCCGTATGCGTCTACCGCATGATGTCCAACAATGACAACGCCGCTCTCAACGTGCCAGTCCTCCGGCGATGATTTCTGAGCTCCCAATGGGTTTGTGATGGTTGTCGGACTCCATTCACCTGTTGGATAGTGCACACTGAAACTGACATCGCTGATTCCAGTCGGTGGTGACACTTTGACCTTGGTCGTCCATGAAGTCAAACTACCATTGGTGACTCTGAAGGAAGTTCCAGGACTCAAATCATTGGTGTAGCTTTCAGCAGAGGAACTGACGTTCACTCGCAGAGTCACGCTCATCTGAACATTAGTATCTGCGTTGGTTGTGAATGCAACACCGTGAGTGGCAGCTTCTGTGTCAACGTTCAGCCGTTCCTGACTCACGGAGATGAAGCCTCCGGGGTCTAGCTGATTGACATACTCTGTGTATATCCATTCAAGAGTATGGGCGTACCGAGAGATTCTGACCTCGTCAATAGCCCCATTGATGGGGTAACTGGCACTGCAGATATACAGATTCTGCGACGTACTGAAACTTCCGAAGCTGCTTAGGTCAATCCCGCTTCCTGTGTCCGCTGCATTCTTGAAGACTGTGAAGTGATCTGAAGCCCTATCAACAACTGCAACAAGATACATCCATTCACCATAGTCGACTGCTGTCCAGGTGCTAGAATCATATTGAGTACTGTCGCTGAGACAGCCAGCAAAGTACTGACCGTCCGAGGTTGTTTCTATCTCGTAGCCAGGCTGCGGAGCTGAAGAGCCCCCCTTATGAATTGGGAGCTGCCAAGTGCCCGTAGTTGCGTCGAATCGCACCCAAAGACTGTAGGTGAAGCTCGAGGTCCCGAAGTCAAGGTGGCCGTCCGTGGGGTCCCCCAAGTTGACATTTCCAGCCCCATTGAATTCGTAGGCACTGCCTATTGTACCAGACACTCCCTGAACCGCCCCCGATGGACTACCTTGTGTGTCGTGAACCGTAGAATCCATTGCATTCCCACTGGATTCTCCAAGGTGCCAAACGCCGGCATAGCGGCTTCCCCAGACTCCTGATGGATTCTGCTGACTATCCATTGCACTGTTGCCGTAGAGCATGGTGATTTGAGTGTCAACAGTGGACGAGAGGAATGGAACTCGGACCCAAGCGAGGAGATGTCCGTGAGTGGAGTTGAAGCTTTGATCAAACAACTCAATTTCATGGTCGAGTATCTCATCATCAATAACAAACGCGATGTCATCGCCATCCACCTGTGAATCTGAGTGCAAATCCGTATCATACAGTTCGATGAGCAGCGGGAAGTTCATCAAGTCTGAAACCACATTCCTAGAATCAACTGTGATGTCTTTCGCGTACTTGAACTCGTCCGTTTCTTGTGCCTGCACTACAGCCATTTCGCTAGAAACTGAGTAGAAGCTGGCAGGGTCGTACTGATTGTTGTACTCAGTCGATATCCATCCCGATGGACGAGCTACCGACGCAATTCGTACCTCATCCATTCGACCATCAGAGGCAAAGATTCCCGCCACGTGTGCACCAAATGTAAGTTCAAGAGTTGTTTCTATGCCATCAATGCTGGACAGCGTGCCCGATGTGCTCTCTTTATCGTCAGCTCCGTCCATGTAGATTGTAGTCGCGGCCGCACTATCATCGTCCCAGACCACAGTCACGTAGTGCCAGGCAGGTATGGTTACATCGGTTGCTGCATAGACCGAATACCCCTGAGACCCATCCGCAACCTGAAAGGTAAGCTGGCTCCCTGCAACCCCCAGTACGTATCCTGTGTCTATGGGGGAAACTCCCGGACGTTTGGCAACCAAGAACTCTGGGTTCCCGGTGGTATCAAGATATACCCATGAGGATATTGTGAAGTCATCAGATGCCCCGAAGTCAAGATGCCCATCTGCTGGGTCGCCATAGTTGACCCGTCCGTTTGACCCGAGGAAGTCATATGCGCCATCAACTTGGCCGCCTACTCCTTGAGTCAACCCCCCTTGTGGGGCACCATTGGTGCCATATAATGTTGAGTCTACGGCATCCCCGCTTGATTCACCCAGATGCCAGACTCCCAGATATGAATTACTCCAGACAGCTGCAGAATCCTCTTGGTTTTCGGCCGAGGGGTCTCCATAATACATTGTTATCACGGTGTCAGTGGATGATGAGAGGTCCGCCAAGACCCACGCCACCAGGTGTGCATGTGTAGGGCTGTAGGCTTGGTCAAAGAGCTCGATTTCGTGGGCCAACGTGACACCACCCTTCTTGAAGATGATATCATCTCCACCAGCCTGGACATCAGTTCGCAGATCTGCATCATAGATATCAATAAGCACCGGGAAGCCATTTAGGTCGGAATCAACCTTGGTGTGGTCTATCGTGATGTCCTTCTTGTAAGCATAGCTGGGTGGTGCTCCTAGATCCTCTTCTAGTCCAACTGCGTAGAAGCTTGCTGAATCATACTGGTTTGCATATTCGGCAGCTATCCAATCGGCAGAAAGGGAAACACTTGAGATTCTAAACTCTGAAACAGCTCCTGGACCCCACATGTTGCCCCCGAGGGAATCAGATAGAACGTACAGATTGTCCCAGACTAAATGGGGGTTCGCGTTGTCAGCACTGTTGTCTTCTCCATCCAGGGACCCGTTCACGTAGTGATATGCACGCACAGCGGCCATGTTCCTCACGAATGCAAACTGATACCACGAGTCTGCATACCACAGACTTGTACTTCCAACAGCGGTTTCATCAGTGTCCGATGTGACCTCCATATGAGTCACGACCTTGCCAGAGCTGGCAGCGAACCTCATCTTTGGATTACCCTCTGTAGGACTATTACCTGCAAAGAAGTACATGTCGCTTCCAGATGGGAATGCATTGTCGAACGCAAACCATGACTGGAATGTGAAATCATTCACCGGGCCAGAGAACCCGCCTACACTGAACCTATCATCGATTCCGTCAACGGATATTGCTGTGCCCAACCTCCCATCATATATGCGTTGATCTGAAGCAAATCCAGTTGGAGTCAAGTCGAACCCGTTCATGGTACTGTCTAGGATGTTGGAAGACGACGGGTCTTGACTCATATGCCAAACGGCCACATAGTTACTATTCCACACTCCTGAAGGATTCTCTTGGTTCTCAGCCGCTGGATCTCCATAATACATAGTGATTGTTGTGTCCACGGTGGAGGACAAGTCGAGTCTTACCCATGCCACGAGATGGCCGTGGGTTGAGTTGAATGTCTGGTCAAAGAGCTCTATCTCGTGGTCAAGTACAATCGAGCCATTCTTGAATACAATGTCGTCGCCATCGGATTGCGCGTCCGACCGCAAGTCCGTGTCATATAGTTCAATCATGACCGGGAAGTCTGCGAGATCAGAGTTGATTCTTGTGTGGTCTATTGTGATGTCTTTGCTATATCTGAAGCCAGACCCGCCCCCTTGACCACCTCCAATCTGCTCTTCGACTCCCACTGAGTAGAAGGTTGAGGGTTCTCGTTGATTGTTATGCTCAGTTGAAACCCAGCCCGCCGATATTTGTCGGTCGAGAATTCGGACTTCATCCATGGTCCCGTTGACCATTCTATCTAAATCGACTGTGCCGCCGATGCTGTCCACGGTTAGGACATCTGCTCCAGTCGATACATCCTGTTGTACATGCGAACCGTCAACGTACAAATCTCCGGTGTCTCCATTTCTTACGAAGACGATATGTAACCAAGATCCTGCCGTGATCGAACTTGACGTGAAGTCAAAGTATTCGGCGTCGGTCGCGGTTTCAACTCTAAGTCTTCCATTGTATACGTGGATTCTATTGAGGTAAGCATCCGCAGCTAGATAATTGACTTCACTGTTTGGTCCGGGTGGAAAACCTTCATTATACACCCAGAATGAGTATGTGCCAGTAGTCTGGGTATTCGAGCTTGCCAGGGAGATATAGTCATCAATGCCATCGAGGTCAACTGCTTGTCCCATTTGACCAGTAGCTCCTCGCGTCGGACTCCCCATCAGAGTACCATCCATCCCGCCCGTGGAGTCCTTTGCGACACCAGAAGTTTCGCCTAGATGCCAGACTCCAACGTAGTAGTCCTCCCAGACTCCAATTGGATTCTCGGTGCTGGACGCCGCAGGGTTGCCATAATACATAGAGATCACTGTATCAACCGTGTTGGAGAGATTGGCCTTTACCCAAGCCACAAGATGCGCATGTGTTGAATTGTGAGTCTGGTCAAATAGCTCTATCTCATGGTTGAGAGTCACCCCTCCAGATACGAAGACAATATCATCTCCGTCCGGTTGGACATCGGTTCGGAGGTCTGTATCGTACAGGTCGACAAAGACAGGGAAGTTAGTCATGTCCTGAGTGACCCTGTTGTGGTCGACAGTGATGTCTTTCTTGTACTGGAAGTCTTGAGTCTGTGTGCGTTCTGTACCTAGTGCCGTTGACGAATCAGGAGTCGCCCACATTCTTAGGAAGCTATCGTCCACAATGACTGTGTTAGGTTCAGTCTTCGGGTCAGTCCAATAGATAGCAGTACAGAACCTGTCAATCCCCCCAGTACCAAGGTTGATTCCTGTTGCTTCGGCCTCTAGATTGCCATCCATCCAGAGTCTGGCCTCTCCAGAAGTGTCAGATATCGTTGCCTGCATTTCCAAGGTGTGCCAAGCTCCAGTAGAGATAGTGTTTGTAGCTAGGTAACCATATGCCTCTCCCGCAATTGCGTTCCACATGTATATGGTCATGTCGCTGTTTATTGACACACTGAGTTGATTCTGCCATCCCGAGGACGTGTCTACATATTGCATAACAGTGACATGGCCAGTCGTACTGAAACCCGGCATCAAGTAGATGTGTATTCTAGCTAGGAGGGATGTCTTGTCCGTGAAGTCCTTCCATATCTGCGCTTGGGCATTGGCCACATTGTCGACATTAGCCCTGGCGGCTAGAGTCCCGCTATGAACTGGAATGAGAGGATAGTTTACGACGAAGAGTGTGTCACCTGTATCCGTGTACGATCCATCCCAAGCACTAAGATCTCCGCTCTCAAAGCCGTCCCAGAACAAGAAAATGCTGGCGCGGTCTGCCGGAGGAGAGCTTGCTGAGGGATTCCCGTAATAGAGATAGTAGTTGTCGTCTGTCGTTGAAGCGGGTATTGCAGCTTGTGTCTTGAACCAGACTGTTGTAAACGCATCGTTCCATGACGAGTCAGTGTCCAGTGCACGATTCAACTCGTTCCAGTTTGAACCGTCCCAATATGCAATCCTGATATCGTCACCATTGGCCAAAGACTTGCCTGCACCCACCAATGTAGCATGATTGAAGGTCACGTTGACACTGTAACCTGAGGGTATGGCTGACGCGCCCGCTATGACGGAAATCTCCCTTCTGTAGTTCCAATCCGAATTCCACCAAGCAACACCACTCTCCCATCCTACAGTATAGAAGGCGTCTGGTTCGTCCTGGTTTATGTAGCTAGTTGCTATCCAATCAGCACTACGCACAGACTTGGATACTCTGACCTCGTCGATACGACCGTCCCACTCTTGGTCTAGTCCCACAGAGCCGGGGTTATTGCCTATGTGAAGAACTGATGTGCCCATCTGAGTGGACCCGGTGTAGGATGCCGTGTTTCGCACCTCGCCGTCAACAATTATGCGCAGCTCGCCTGCGGCTGCATCAGCTACGCCTGCAACATGATGCCAATTTCCGTCGTTGATCAGGCTGTAGGAAGTACTCACCGTTTGAAGGTCGTCTACGTAGAA
>JBHLOD010000039.1:0-8219 GCA_048940825.1 Promethearchaeota archaeon
ATCACCAGCAAGACACAGAGGGTACAACAGCCGAATGTATTCCATGTGGTCCTCAGTAGTATCCTCAAGACCGTAGAAGGCCCTCTCAAATCTATCGAACTCATCTACCATGTCAGGCATTCGATCTGGCTGGAGGTCTATCGCTCGTTCAAGAGGCGGCTTCAGCATCAAGTATCGATATAGCTCAGGAGGGGCAATGGACAGCCAAACATTTGGACTGAACACAATTCCTTCAGAAGTCGACATATCTCGTCCTCCGATGCGCACCCATTCAAAAGGAACCTTCACCGGGCCATCCCATCCAAAGACGCGTCGTGATATCTCTAGACCAGTGTCGAAAGAGCCGCCTTTAACCGAGTGGTCCTTTCCTGCAGGCTCACACGTCACGTTTAGCACGTACCATTTGGCTGGCCAATCAATGCGCCAAGAAAGTTTCACTCGAAGATCAGTAAGAGGCGCTTCATCACTGTGACCACATGCTGGACATGCAAAAGAAACCTTGTCTGTCACGTAATCATAGTCTGTGATTCTATTGACTACAATTTCCCCCTTCGCACCTGCCTGAATACGTCCGCAAGAGGGACAAAACACAGAGGCGGGATACCAATTCTTCATAGACTCGGCATAATCTGCCTTTTGCTCATCGTTGAAGTCACGAGCCACATACTCAATGAGTATCTCACGAATAATCTCCGTGTTCTTCAGGCACAACCTGGTGGCTTCTAGCATTTCAGGAGTTTCGTATAGCTTGCTTTGCCATATCACTTCAGGATTGACACCGAATTGTGGAAATGTCTCGATGAACTCATTGGCGGCATGTGCTCCAAAACTTTCGCAGCATCCAAACTCATCAGGCACCTCAGAATAGGGTATTCCAAGCCAATCCTCTAGAGGAAGTGATACGCTTGCAGGAAACGAACGAACTGGATCGTAGTCGTCCGCAACAAACAGCGTACGCGCCTTCTTTCCGGATTCAAGGAGTCTCCGTTTGATGACATCAGCTATTATGAGCTCGCGGTAGAAGCTAATTGGAATGCTACCACTAATGCTCTTCCCGGTAGACACTAGGTACTCATCAACATCGCGTTCTAGTACACTATCGACTACATCATTTATCCAGTGGATGCTATACTCTCCCTCTGGAAACCCGTTGGACACCTGACTGTCACCACGTTCAACCTTTGACCTATGCTAAAGAAGATTGCTCTAGACCGAGAATTCTGACACTCTTAGCTCGGCTCTACTGTTGAAGATGAGGTACACAGGTATAGCAGCCAAGACTACAACAACAAGGAGGGCAGCCAATGTAGTCGCTATTGCCACAGGAAGATACAGAAGAGATGGCACTGCAGCCTCTGGGACCAGAAAGTAGATACTGGAGAAGGTAGCAACCAGGACAGCCGGAATTCCGGACTTGAGACCCATGTCTATGCCCTCTGCCATCATTGTCTTCGCAATGAACATCGGGCCAGCACCCACAGAACGCATTATCACATAGTCCCTGAGTCTTCCGAAAACAGACACTAAGAGGTAGTTTACGAGGCTCAAGAATGCGCTTAGAAGTGCCATTACTGGCAGTGGCTGCAGAAGCATCCAGAAAGCGCTGATAGTGTTCAGATTCTCTTCCAGAACCTCCTGTTGAAGATACACAGCCATCCCATAGTCATCAGCCAAATCGCTGATCTGATCTATAATCGATTGATCGTATCGCCCCACCTGAACGAGGACCAAGTTGGCACCAGTGACTCCATAGAAACTTTGCATCCGATCCAAGCTCATGTATGCCACGTCACCACCGTTCAAGATGTCGAAGGCCACCGCCTGCACATCGAGTGAAGCCCCCTGTACCTCAAGACTCTGAACCAGAGGGTCTACATAGAGTGTGTTCGCCATCTGACCGCCTATCCAGACCTGCGATGACGCGTTCACTTGTGCACCCTCATAATACCAATCGGATATTGTCGAACTCCAGTCAATCCCCACAATGAGTGCTTGCCCTGATCTATTCAGTCCAATATACTCATACTGTTCAAGAGTCGGATTCCATAGGATTGCCGGACCCTCGCCGACAGTTTCATAGGATAGCAGCCGCTGGTCGATATCCCCAGTTCCTGCCATACCCGCCAATGCAACAATGAGGTCAGTGGGAACCATGTAGGACTCGTTCATAAAATCGAACGAACTATCGAGCTTTGTGCCAGTCAGTGAATAGGCCGTATAGTATTGATCCAAAAGAGAAGCGTCCCCAACAGCAACAACGTCCGAGCCCATGGATCGAATGATGTATGCATCAGTCGTAGCCTCAACAACACCCCCACCAATCCAGAGGAGCGACGCTAGTGATATGCTCAGGAACAATGAGAGGAGGGTTCTGCGCGTCCCGGTGAATCGACGACCCGTGGCTTTCGTGGCGATACGAAAGGGCAGACCAAACGTGTCCAGGTATCCAACTTTTCGAACTTTCGTACCGATGTCTGGATTAAGAGCATCAATGGGCGATTCATGCACGATGTTGTAGATTGGCCTCTGTGCAGCAAAGTATCCAACAACGAGATAGATTGTGCTCAGCCCCAGTACATGGAGCCATGGGAATGACGAGGTGATCACCAAGTTGGTGACCACGGAGGACAGCCAGAGGAGTCCTAGCACGTAGAGAAAAGCTCCAAGAGCGATTCCAAGCACAACACTGGAACCGAGCATGATGAGGGCCTGTGCCATGAAATGATCGAATATCGTATCCATCAGCGTTCCAATAGACTTCATCAGACCTATGTCCTTTCGGCGAGTCACCATCTCTAGAGACACGGTGCTGGAAACTACAACAACGCCAAGAAACAACACAAGAAGAATCGTGGCCCAAATGAAGGTTTCAAAGAACACTCCGAGGGACGTGGTTGTATCACTCGAAGTCACGAATGATGTCACATCAAGTAGCACATTACCAAATAGGAACAGGAAGGTGGTCGTGGCCACGACAGTTGTCATCGAAACCAGAATCAAAGTGCTTCTGAAGGGCCTTCTCTTCAAGTCCTTAGAAGCGTAGTCCTGTTCAGACATCAGTGGACAGCTCTCCGTCGGTCATCCGTAGATGGCGGGCACCCGGGGTGTTTATGATATGTTCGTCGTGAGTCATGGTAATCACGGCCTTTCCCTGACGATGCAACTCACGTAGTAGACTGCGTACCATCTCTGCACTCTCTGAGTCAAGGTTTGCAGTGGGCTCATCAGCTAGGATAATCGGAGGGTCGTTGGCCATTGCCCTCGCAACTGCAACGCGTTGTTGCTCCCCAGAACTTAGTTGCCAAGGCAAGTGATCTACTCGCTCGGCCAAACTCACAGTTTCAAGTAGTTTCACCGCATCACTGCGTATTTCGTCAAGAGGTTTGTCGGAGAGCTGCATCGGAAACATGACATTCTCCAGTGCCGTCAGAGTGGAAATCAGATTGTAGCTCTGGAATATGAAACCAGTGTTGACGAGGCGAAATGTTGCTCTAAACGACTCATCATAGTCCCCTATCGGCACATCCATTACGAAGACTCGTCCCGCGGTGGCGTAGTCAATCGCCCCAATAAGGTTCAGAAGCGTGGTCTTCCCGGAACCAGATGGACCAGACACAGCAACAAACTCGTCTGTCTGGATATCAAGCGTGACATCTCGAAGTGCGTCGATCTCTCTCTTCCCGATACTGTACCTTCTAGAAACATTCACAAGACGGACGGCATTTGAAACACGTTCTGTTTCTTCTATGTCTATGTCCTCGTATGTATCGTCTGCAGTCCAGAAATCTTCGTCGGCCATTATCTGTTCCCTCAATGGTTGATGTTGTAGACGGTCACAGCACCTAGGCTGATGAACCTGACTCCAGCTTCACAATTGATGAAAGATAAAGGTAGAGGTACTTCAACTATTGTACCAACAGGCCGAAACTGGCGAGAGAAACTCTTGCCCAGTCGCTGAGAATCACTGGGCGCTCCCTTCCAAAGACCCGGACTACCCTCAGAACGTCGTTCTTAATCAGACTACTCACGTAGTAAGAAACCAGGCTCTTGTCCAGCGAGAGAGTTCGACTTAGTTCTGCCTGAGTGGTACGACCGTTAGCCATACACTCCCTGAGCATCAACTGCACAGTAGGATTTCTTGAGAGCGAAGTCAATCGAAGCACCTGTTCATCATCGCAAAAACCACTAAGATACAGGTGACGAGCATTTCCAGTTCGCAGGGAAACGACTATGCCATCGTCCTCAAGATTGTTCAGATGGTACTGTAATGCGCCCATCGCACATCCGATACTCCGATGAAGCTCTCTCAGATGTATTCCAGGGGTGGTCGAGATAGCGTCTATCACACGGTCTCGCAGCTTCTGCGGGCGCTCGTGCTCTTTACGTTCTATCGAGACTGTTCCAATCACTAGGAGTAGGGACCCAGTGGCAATGGACTGAACCAATCCATCAGACAACACAACCGATGTGCCAAATTCGACGGAGAGAAGAACTAGATCTAGCCCCACAGACGTTGTGTTCTTGAACCAAGTGGCATGCACATCCAAATCAGTCAAGACAGGCACTGCTGAGGAGGAATGGGATACGTCCTGAACCACGAGCGATTCGCCACTGAACCCAAAGCCAAAGAGAACTAGTCCTGCAATGCTTGATCCAAGCAATGCCAGGCATAGGGCAAGAATGGCTTTTCGTCTCCAAGCGGGGCTCATCTGGTCTGTCCACCGTTCTGAATAGTTCGTGAAGCTAGTTAAGCGATACGTATGGTCAAAGGATGTACTATTAATGCTCCTATTCTAGAGCAGGATGGGATAAAGTTATCCTGAATCTACAAGCGTCCATCTTCGCGGACATACAAGTGTCCTCAGTGATGGATAGCTTCTCATACGCGATCTTGTTGAAATCCACCAGGTACTCAGTTATGGCTTCAATGAAGCCCTTGAGGAAGAAGCATGAGGGTTCTTCTGACTCATACCCTGAGGCGTAGGGGTTGTCGGGGATTCTAAGCACGGCCTCTTCGTCCTGTGATGCTTTGTATATGTTCTCAATAGCGATATCGCCAAAGGGGACAAGAAGGAACGAAAGAACTGTCTTGATGAAGTCGATAATCTCCTTGAAGCTCTTGGGAGGTTTCTGTTTGCCGATCTTGAAATACTCTCGCTGCGTTTCCAGACCAGCAAGACGGCCTGCGCTGTAATAGAGGTCTCTGACTTGATCAGGAAACATGAACCCGATTCTGTTAGCTAGCTTGTTCCAAGTCTTGGCAAAGAACGCTTTCATCAAGTCCTTGTCTTTGAGTTTTCCCTGCCACCAGGGAATCACTTCTTCGCGCCTAGACATCGTCGCGTCTCCGTCGAATCCTGAAGCGAACAGAGGTTTAAGTACTTCGTGCCAAATAGGCCCTAGAAACGAATAATCCAGGTACAATTGTCATCTCCAGTTGCTCTACAGAGTTCCTGAGTTACCTTGGCCTCAACTCCCTTGAACTCGAGAATTGCTTCAAGAACACCACTGAACCCTTCACAGTACCCGAACCCATGCATTCCTTCGAGAGTGATATCTTGACACCAGGTGCAATTCTTATCTATCACGCGGACTGTGTCAGCAGAAGAGTAGTCAACATTTGATGGCTTCCTATTGTGTAGCAACCTGAAGATAGAATCAACCAACTTTGGCACATCTTCGCCACCAGATACACTGTTCGTCTTCTCAGGCAATTCTGTGGAAAGATAGAGCTGAAATCCCATCTCTTTCCCCACTTCGCGCAATTTCTCGTTGGCCTCGTCAATGTTGTTGGTTTCTGAAAGGACTCTCCCAACCCACTGAGAATAAAGGCTCACTAGCAATGGATTCTCAATCTTAGGCATTATTTTGGAACCTCATGGACACGTTGAATCATGTGGTCTTTCCTATCATCTTTATACCATGCTTCTTATTCCTGACGATAGCCTCGACGACCTTGGGATGCGGAATTCCGGTCAACTCGGCAATCTCCTGCGTCGTTCTGGTGCCATTACACAGTCTCAGAACCTCAAGGTCATCATTCTTCATCTTGGAGAGGTCACCCTCAAATCGGGGACACTTGACCAGCTTTCCCATCACCACCTCTGGAGCCACTGTCTCCTCCTTTGTCTCAGGGATGTCAACAATCCATTTTGATGCGGCCCACATCAGGACCTCTATAACCCGTTCATTGGACTGGAACATTGAGTCAGATATCTGCGCCACACTATTGCAGCCATCAACGAGCATCAGGACATCGAACCCGAAGTTCCTGTGTACTTCCTTCATCGTGTTGTGAAGTTCAGAGTCCAAGGTCATTGCTGCAGTATATGTCGTACCTCTTGTGGGAATCGTTGAAAGCTGGATATTGAAGGATTGATGAGGTCGATCAGGCAATGATGAGAAGGGAGTTGATTCGGGTTCAGCAGCATCTGCTGGTTCACTCGTGGAAGCCACTTCTGTTGGAGTATCTGCCGGGAAGGTTGATGCAGCCTGCAAAGCAAGGCTCTCAAGGACTCTCAGATTGGACTCGGCCGAATCCTCGAAATCCTCTGGAGGCGGAGGTAGCTCGGATCCCTCAAGTAGTCGAAGGACATTCTTGGTCTTAGCAATTGCCAGTCCGAGCTGTAACTCGTTGACGTAGAGTACAGACAGAATCCAGTTGTCATCGACAGGAGATAGGACCACGAGCCCATTCTCTGTGTCTATGGTCATTAGACGCAAGTCTGATTTGTACAAGTTTATGCTATCTTTCACTCTTGGGAAGAGTTCATCTGGAAATGAGAAACTGACGAAGGGGCGTCCTGCCTTGGTCATTAGTGAGTAGCCAAGGACTTGGTCGTCAAACCTTAGCCGCGAAAGAGCTTGTTCTAGTTCATCACTCATTCACGTGCACCTCTTCAACACTCAGGGCAGCCCGGGACCTATCGCTCTTTGAATCTCTCAAAAGGGTGGTCTGAAAAGGATTGCGGTACGAATGCTTCGCTCTGGAAGACGATTCTGACACACATGCATGATGAAAGGCATAGAACGCCAGTCTAAGGATGTGGAAAGCGTTAAGTGCCCACGCTATACGCTGTCGCAGTGCTTGAGCAGGCGAGGCATCATATAATGAGGAATCTCTTGGGTGGGCTCACCGGATCTGTCATAGGAGCATGGTGTCTTGTGATGTTGCTAGCTCCTGACCCGGTCCCCTATCCAAGCCCGTTTGACACCGTCTGGGTTCTTCTGGCTGGGTGTGAGAGCCTGCAACAGTCCTTGCCCCACCTTCTGGACCCAAATACGACAGTTGCGTTCCTTGCTTCATGGGTAGCGATTGGGGTCATCATTGCTCCGTTCTCCAAATCTTATTGGAACGCAGTAAGGACTTCTGTGTGGGTCGGCGTAATAATCGGTATCCTATCGCTATCATCAATTCTGGTTCTGAACCCTACGTTTTGGACCAGCGCTTCCCGCAATTGGGATGTTGTAGTACTGTTTGGTACTTCTATTATCGTCGGACTGTTCTCACTAGTTGCTGCGTTGCCTCTAGTGAAACTCATCAGTCTAGCTCAAAAAGAAACGAAGCTGCCTCCTCCAGTATCAATTCAGACGACCTGCGAATGTGGAGCTGTCTTCAAGTCTAGACCGTTGTTGTGTTCGGAATGTGGACGGCAGCTCGGTGACAGAGAGTAGTGACCCTGTCATGGCGGCTAGCGTTCCCTCGTGATTCCTCCCCCAAGAATGCCACCGATCACGGCCGCTATGGAGGGGTATAGAGAACCGTACAAAACCGCCTCAAGCAATACTAGGGATGGTCCGCTGAAGAGCAGAGTGAAATCAGGAGTCTGAATTACAAAGACCAGCATCCAAGTGAGGAATGCACCCAAGACGACTGCAAAGAGTGAAGCCAGAATCCCTCCTAGGATGTCTCTCGTCAAGAGCCCAGCAATAAGACCGCCTGCTCCCCATGCAAGCGCCATCAATACTGTTGCCCCCTGCGCGCCACTACCAATTATAGTTCCAAGACCAACTACGCCAATTCCAACGGGGCCGGGGTATAGCACCGTTCCCACGACCACCAGCCTATTCTCTAAGTCAGGGAGAGACAGGAAGTCATTTACAATTGTAGAGGAGATGAGGTCCTCAGGCATTATACCTCCAAGTGTGAGAATCACAAAAGCTATCGCAAATGCTGTGATTAGTCCGACGAAAGTACCAAGCGTTTGCCCCATGGGTGG
>JBHLOD010000040.1:0-8218 GCA_048940825.1 Promethearchaeota archaeon
AGAACAAGACGGACTGGTCAATCTCTGGATTGACCACCGAGGGGTGGTTAAACTGGCCAAGATAACCTGGCAAGGTTTGAACCAGATTGGAGAAGTCAAACTCCGCTATGGCATGGAAGGTGATTGAAGAATGGAAGTACTTCCTTGGTGGACAGAGAGGAACAAGAAGTTTGCAGCAGAGGTCGAAGAGTTTGTAGACACCGAGCTCCGTCCTTTGTCTGACAGGATGGGTCACAAGAAGGCCATGGAGGTCCAGTGGGACATAAGCAAGTTCGTCGTTGACAGAGGGTTCCACCCACTAGCCATGTTGGTGGAGGAAGAACATGGTGGTCGGGAACAAGGCTACACTGGATACACGATTCTCAACGAGGAATTCGGACGCTGCTTCCTAAACATCAATCCTCTCTTGACCACCGTATTTGGTGGGGGTCCGGTCCATTTGTTCGGCTCACCAGAACAGAAGGAGCAGTTTCTGGTACCGATGTTAAAGGGGGAGAAATGGACCGCAATTTGTGTTACAGAGCCCGATGTGGGAAACGACGCATCCAATGTTCAACTATTCGCTGCCAAAGATGGGGACGAATATGTCCTGAACGGATGGAAGAGATTCATAACTCTGGGCGCAAAGGCTGACTATCTGATGACATACACGGTGACAGATCCCTCCCCAGAGGCCAAATCGACTCACTGCCACCTCTCTGCGTTCCTTGTACCAAGAGATACGCCTGGAATCACTATAGAGAAGATCAATGAACTTACTGGCGATGTCGAGATGTTCAACAGTGTAATTCGGTTCAGGGACGTGAGAGTTCCTGAGGCCAATATGATTCTATTCGAAGGGGACGGATGGACCGTGATGACATCCGGGCTGAACATCGAACGCCTGGGAATTGCGGCTACAGTCGGCCAGGCTCGAATGTTGGTTGAAACTGCCCGTGCATACGGAAGGCGAAGGGTTCAGTTCGATGCTCCCATTTCAAGATATCAGACAGTACAAATGCGAATGGCTGACATGGCAATCCGACTCAAACTAGCACGTACCTATCTCTATGCCTTGGCAGCCCAACTTGACAGTGGAACAGCAGATATGTTTCAGTTCGGGGTGGACGCCTCAATCTGCAAGATATACTCCACAGATGCACTCATCGATATTGCCCAGGATGCGCTGGTCATCCTCTCGGGCGATGGCTATACTGAAGAGTTTCTCGCATCATCGATCTTGAAGAACGCACTTCTCACAAAGGTCACTGGTGGCGGGAACGACATCCTGAAACTCTTCGTCGGAAGACAAGAGTTCAAGAAGACTCCGAACCCAGCGATACTCCCTCGTGTGCTACGAGGAGTCGACCCAGATGATCTATAGGAGGTAGGAAACGGATGAGCTTTGAATGCATAAAGTACGAAGTCAAAGAGGGTATAGGATGGATTACATTCAACAGGCCAGAGGTGCGCAATGCAATCTCTCGCCAGACATGGAGTGAGCTAATGCAGGTGTTGCAGGACACCTGGGATGACTATTCTGTTCGGGCACTCGTAATCACGGGTGAGGGCACAGCCTTCAGTGCAGGACTCGATATCAAAGAGATGAGCACCGTTGGCTTCAAGGGCCTAGGCGAGTTCCTCAGCGTCGTGCTTGATCCTATTGAACTTCTCCAGCGCTATCCAAAGCCTGTGATTGCCGCCGTGAACGGCCATGCCTATGCCGGTGGCTTTGAGCTGACATTGTTCTGTGATTTGGTCATAGCCTCCGACCAGGCTATGTTCGCCTTTCGTGAGAATCGTCGCGGCCTCATGTCCGGCCTTCTCATCATCAGAGCACATGAATACAACATGCGTTACATCAAAGAGCTGACTTTCACTGGCCGTGCCATAGATGCTCATGAAGCCTACCGCATGGGAATCGTGAACAAGGTGGTGCCACATGACGAATTGGAAAAGGCGGTCACAGAGCTGTGTGATGAGATCAAGCTTGTCGCGCCTCTCTCGCAGAAGCTTACTAAGGAGTTCTTACGCAAAGGTATCCGAGAAATCGGAGCGCTCTGGGAGCCATTCAATACTCTCTTCAATTCCGAAGATGTAATAGAGGGTTTTGAGGCATGGATGGAGAAGCGACCTGCAGAATGGAAGGGAAAATAAGTCGCAATTATCATGCAAAACAATACGTAGGTGTTCGGAATGTCAAAGACAAAGGATGACGTTATGAGTTCTCTGGCGAAGATGGTGGGCAAGATGGATGACCCAAAGTACCAATCCAGATTTGCCGACTACAACAAGACTCTGCAATTCATTTTCACTGACAACGAAGAGGCAACATGCTACATCGTCTTTGAAGGTGGCTCGGCGACCATAAAAGATGGGGTTGCAGAAGGTGCGGAACTTGAGATTACCACCACCACTGAATCTATAATGGCAATAATGGACGGCACTCTGAGTCCAACCCGTGCTTTCATGGGTGGCAAGGTCAAGGCGAAAGGACCAATGAATGACCTGATTAAGCTCCAGGCGCTCATGAAATGAAATCGCACACCCGGAGGATCGCCCGATGAGGGCATTTTGCGACTTGCTCTCAAGTAACGCAGAAGACTATGGCGACAAACTATCAGTAGTCTACGGAGATTCTCGTCTTACCTGGTCTGACCTCGACACTGAGATATCTCGAGTCGCGAATGCTCTATTGCAGAGAGTACCTGATTCAATGGGCGGCAGAGTCGCGATAATATTGGAGAATCGGCCAGAGCATCTGGCAGTTCTATACGGCGCACAGCGTGCTGGAATGGTACCTGCTCCAGTAAGCACGAGATTTGTTGGTAGAGAGATTAGGCACGTTTTTGACACCGCGGATCCGACATTGTGCGTCTGCAGTGTTCACTTCCTGTCAAATCTAGATGACGCCTTTCCTGAAAAGGAAGAATGTCCCCCTGTTGTAGTTGTTGGTGGCGATGTTGAATATTCACTCAAGACCGAGTCTTGGGAAGATTTCGTAAGCAATGCTCCGACTCACAATCCTAATGTTGAGCTCTCTGAAACTGACTTGGGGGTTCAACTGTTCACTGGAGGGACAACTGGTCTCCCAAAGGGCAGCAACTTCACACACCGTGCAATGCTTGATGCGTGCACACTCATTCCTGACCACGGTCTCAAGTTAATCTTCGACGGTGAGGTGCCCGAGTCGGCTTTGCTTCCGCAAGACTTCGAACTCAAGTTCTTGGTTCCCACACCCTTGTATCACCTGTCTGGCTTCATGCCTGCAATAATCATGACAGCGATGAAGCGACCGGTAGTATTTCCGACGTCTCTCAGCTACTCTCCCGAAGAAATATGTTCTCTAATTGAGCAAGAGAGAATAACCGCCGTATTCATGGTGCCCACGCAGTTCAGGCTCTTTCTCGATTATCCTGACCTTGAGAAACGGGATCTGTCATCTGTGACTCTCCTGTCTTCAGGTGGCTCAAAGATGCCTGCGGAAACAAAGAAGGAGATTCTCACGCGATTTCCTCACACCGTTCTTGTTGATGGCTACGGACAGACAGAAAACATTGGAGCTGCAATCTACTCATTTCTCACACCTGCCGATATTCCAAAGATAACTGATGGCTACATAGGAAAGCCAATCAGCGGAGTTGAGATGCGAGTGGTCGACGAGGCTGGAAATGATGTGAAACCTGGAGAAATCGGAGAGGCGATCTATAGAAGCCCGTCGTTGATGAAGGGGTACCACGGTGATGAAACCAGAACCCAGAAGTCATTCGATGGTACCTGGTTCCGAACGGGCGACCTGTTCAGAGTAGATGAGGAGGGAAGCTACTACTATGTGGAGCGGAAAAGCGAAGTGATTTTCTCTGGTGGAGAGAAGGTCTTTCCCGCAGAGGTTGAGGGTATCATCAAAGAACACCCCATGGTGGAGAATGCCGTGGTCGTGGGTGAGGACGACAGAGTTTGGGGTCAAATCGTGAAGGCGTTTGTGGTGCCTGTTTTCGGTGCCACAATCAATCCAGATGAAATCATAGAGTGGTGCACAGGCAAGATTGCATCGTACAAGAAGCCCAGAGTGGTTCTAATCCGTGATGAGCTGCCCGTCGCCGAAGATGGGAAGATACTGAGGGCTGCGCTCAAGGAAGCGGAAGAAGACGATAACTAGACCATTTTGGGATTCCGCAGAGCTATCATATGAGAGAGAAACCTGCTTTGCCCTTCTCTGTCACTTCCTTTGAGATTCGGTTCTCGGCCAGCAGGTGTTTGAGCACACTATGAATGAACATTCTCCTGAAGACATCTCCGGGGCCCAAGCCAAGTCGCTGAAGCGCTAGAGACAGTTCTCCAAGGCACATTGGCATAGATTCCAGACACCCCATCACCATTCGCTCTGCCCTGTCAAGGACCTCCAAAGACTGCTTGATGGCTAGGTCAACTGATTCCCTTCCGACGAGTGGGTTCCCGTGCCCTAGAATGAGCTTCTGAGGTGATAGCTTCAAGATAGTCTTGAGCGTCTCTCTCATCAATCTGAAATCGGATGAAGGGGCTGTAAGACCTGGCTTCATCTTATGGCGGGGGTCCAACAAGTCTCCCGCAATCAGAATCCTGTCTTCTCTTCTGAGGAATCCAATATGTCCTGGGTGATGTCCTGGCAGTTCCAGTGGCTGGAATCCTGTCTCCATCGGGTAATCGTGAATCGCTTGAACGGAGTCAATGGCACACCCCCTGCCCATTGTCAAACGCATAATCCCCTTGACAAACCATTCCGGTGCACTGAATAGCTCTCTGAAACTGACAATCATGTGAGACTGTTCTCTATCTATGAGAATAGGTGCTTGGGCCTCAACATAGGGGGTTGCTTCTTCCGAGGCCCAAATCTTTGCCTGGAAGTGGTCCACAAGAGCAGGGTCCCCAGCGATGTGGTCTATGTGTCCATGCGTGTGAGCACAATGAACCGCTTGAGGTCTCTCATCCACAAGACTGCGCACAAGATGTAGCATATGCTGTCTGGCTGCATTACCCCCACTATCTATCAAGGTAACTCCCTCTTCTCCCAAGAGAACAACGACGTTCCCTGATCTCCTCCAGTTTGCGAATCGTGCACGCGGTGCGGTGTACAGCAGTACGTCGTCGGTGATTTCGCTGAGATGTTCACTAAATGTCATCTATCCTGTCTACGGCACTTGCGCGGCGCTATTGTCTGTTTGGGTAGGATGGGTTAACAATAGTTAACTCCATAAGTGTTCGTGCTATAGTCTTCATGTCATTAAGGTGAAAGACAATGATACTTCGTGAACAGAATGTATGTCTAAATGTCGGTGAATTGGCACCGGATTTCTCACTCCCAGATGAGAATGCTAAAGAGGTGCGACTATCAGACTATAGGGGAAGAAAGAACGTAGTGATTGCACTACACCCCGGTGACTTGAGTTCCGGCTGCAAGGATCACTTCAGGTTCTATCAGCAATACCTGTCCGATTTCAAGTCC
Source organism: Promethearchaeota archaeon (assembly GCA_048940825.1). Classification (GTDB taxonomy): domain Archaea; phylum Asgardarchaeota; class Thorarchaeia; order Thorarchaeales; family Thorarchaeaceae; genus SMTZ1-83. Next base: position 5,462 of record JBHLOD010000040.1, read on the forward strand.
TTGGACACTGAGGTCTTGGCTATCAACATGGCATCAGTGCAGACCAACAAAGAGTGGCTTGCTGAAACCGATGAGCTCGGCTTTCCCATTCTGGCTGATTTCAATCCTCTAGGAAATATCACGTTGAAATACGATTGCTTTGTTCCAGAGGAAGGATACGGGAAGAAGGTCGTCTTCATAGTCGACAAGGCTGGGGCACTACGACACATCGAAGTGCTGGGAACATCCGATGAGGCATGTCCGAACTTGGATGCTATTCTAAGCCTTCTGAGAAGGCTCTGAAGGAGAACCAATCGACAAAAACTAGTGTGAATGGTCATGTAGATTCTCGTCTGGCAGAGAGAAGGTGAAGAGCCTCACATACTCAATCCCAGACAGACCACCCAGTCTGCTGGCCAACTTCTCAATCCCTTTCCGGGTACCTCTTACAGCCAGAACCTCCAGGCAGTGAGAGTCAGTAAGATGAATGTGGACGGTCGTTACTACATTTGCTTCAGCGTCATGCTGTGCTCTCATCAGGTCAGCCATTAGTCTAGGCTTGTGTTCGTAGACGATGTTTATGGCTGCAGTAGTTCCCTCTTGCTCTGTTTCCCACTCATACTGGGTGATGAAGTCGCGCATGGCATCTCTTATTGCCTCGGATCTACCCACATAGCCCTTACTCTCCACAACACTATCGAATCGCTTGAGGAGATCCTCTGGAATCGAGACCCCAAAGCGCTTCAGTTTCACCTGGTCTGCCAAATCTGCGCCTCCGTTTACTCACGTATGTCGGTTAACACGAATTGAACGACAAGTAACACGAATTGCTGAAAAGTAACACACTTAAGAGTATTCGGGTGCAGCAGGTTCTGGAGAGAGAAGGTTGCACGTTCCTGACGGGATAATTCCACTGTGGCTTCAAATCATATTATTCGTTGCCAGTGGACTTGCCATTGCGGCTTCCATCAGGATTGTGAACAAGCGATTTGATGATAGACTAGTGCCTTACATGGGCGTGCTAGCCGCTGTCATATTCGCGGCACAGCTTGTGAATTTTCCAATCCCCCCATTCTCTAGCGGGCACCTTGTTGGATCAACGCTGCTGGCAGTCATGGTGGGTCCGTGGGTCGCAACTCTGATTATGGCTCTTGTTCTGTTCGTTCAAGCTCTGTACGGAGACGGTGGGATTCTCACATTTGGGCTAAACTTCTTCAATATGGGCGTGTTCTCTGTCTTTCTTGGTTATGGACTAAGTTTACTCCTCTACAGGGTGATCTCGAAAGTCATAAGTAGTAGAAAAGCAGTGCTCCTGTCTGCTGGCCTAGCGTCTTTCACTGTTACAGTGGGTGCCGCGTTCATCCTAGGACTACAGCTTCTGACCGTGGTAGGATTTGGTCAAGCGGCCCTCGTGGCCATTACATCTGTGCATGTCTTCATTGGGTTCGGTGAAGCCTTGCTTACTACCATCATTCTGCTCTACTTCGTCAAAGCCAAACCTGACCTTGTTTCATTCATTCGAGAGGATGATGCGCGCGAGAGTGCATTGGGCCTATCCCCGAGCTCAACTGATGAAGATTCAGATGCGCCGTCATCTCCAGTGCGTGAGAAACAGCTCATACCTCTTGTGGCGACTGCCATAGTCACAATTGCATTGGTTTCCCTCGCCATCCTTACCGGGTTTGCCTCTGGCAACCCTGACGGTTTTGAGTGGGCCTTGTTTGAGTTCGCCGGCATTCCAGAGCCTGATGGCGGCTTTCCTGGTCTTTGGTTGACACTTGGAGAGGGCCCATTGGCAGATTTGGTCACAGGAGCAATAGGGATTCTGGTTGTTTTGGGTCTGGGCTTTCTTGTCTTTCGCAGAATCTCGCATGAATCTCATCACGAAGGTCATCAGACAGGGAAGTTCCTACTGCCGTTTGCCGAAGGTAAGAGATACCCCGCACCTTTCTCGCCCGCTGGCATGATGGTTGCTGCAATTGCACTGGCTGTTGTTGTGACAATTCAGACAAGCATTTTGACGCTGACTATCCTTGTTGTCATGATTCTTGGCACCGGGATTATGGCCGGCACCAGATGGCGAAGAGTAATCTCAATGGCTGCCAAGTTCGAGCTGATTATTCTCTTCTGGCTAGTTCTTGAGCCATTCCTATATGGGAGTACCGTGATGCTGACGCTTCAGTTCCCATGGGGTCCAGTATATGCGTATTGGGAAGGTCTGATGCTGGGACTGACAATCGGGTTGCGAATGTTCGCTATCCTCCTCGCGTTCCTAGCCACGTTGTCCCACATGACACTGAGTGAATTCATTGGCGCTTTGAAGACATTGCGAGTTCCCACAGCAATCCTTGGCTCTCTTATTGTGATGTTTCGATATGTTCCGCTGTTCATTGAGGAGAGGTCTCGAATGCAAGATGCCCAGTTGCTGCGAGGATATAACCGAGGTAGAGGGTCTGCCCGCCTACGCTCTACTGGCTACCTGGTTGGCACGACCATTGACAGGGCCTTTGACCGCAGTGCAAGAGTCTACGAGTCTATGACTCTTCGGGGCTTTGGCAAAGGGATGATGATTTCAAGTGTCGGGTTTCGTCGGTCAGACTCTATCTTGCCCGTTCTTCTCTTCTCTCTAATCCTGGCGATGATTTTCCTACTACCCCCCATTTTGGAGGCGATTCTGGTATGACATGTGCAGTAGAAGTCAGTAAGGTGAATTTCAGGTACGATGAGTTCAAGATTGAAGATGTCAGTCTTCAGCTACACGTAGGTGAGCAGAAAGCG
>JBHLOD010000041.1:0-8107 GCA_048940825.1 Promethearchaeota archaeon
CAAAAGATGCTTGATGAATACAGGGCTTGGGAAATGAAGACTCTGAAGAAGGCAAGAGAGGCCCAAGACCTGCGCGGACTCAGAGATGTGTTCTATGAGCTCGGAGATAGATGGGAATGGTCTCACACCGCGGGGGCATGGTTGTCGACTGGAGAACCCCTAGATACGGTTGGACTCGTAATCAGGATGCCGGGGCTGGTTCCGAATAAAGAGCGCTATGTTGTATACGCCGTGATGGCGTACTCAAAGGGATTCAGGGACAAGTTCGACCATCTTGGAGACAAAGAAAGAATCATCATAGAGCGCGACGTGGACACGGGACAGATACTATGTTGGTCAACAAGTGGCCACGGCGCTATGGATGTTTTCCCGGTTGACCTCTCTTCCCTGCAGAGCGTCGAGAACGCACTTGATTCATGCTCACTGGTTGCTCAGCCCGGCGACCATGCACTACGACTTGAGACTCCTTCAGAGAGGGCGCTGATGCCATGGCTGGCACGACGCCTATGGGAGATTGCCGGAGGGGATATGTCATTCTCAGTGAAGAGAATCGATGTCTTGGACTGGAAAGACGTTGAGGAGTCTCTTGATTTTCGCTTTCACAGGTATGCTAGCGCTGTTGTTGAGCTCGAGCGTGTTTGGACTCAACTCAGGGGCGGAACGTTCAGGAAGGCACGAGAAGTCGTACTCGATCAGGTTCCGAATCACATAGAATCGCGTGTCACAGAAACCCTGCGCCGGATTGAAGGTCTTCTGCATATCCTCTGGTTTAGACCTCCGGCGAAACAGGTCAAGGCTGTTCGCACATTGTACGATGAGATAGGTGCTGAGCCCACTCCTACAGAAGCTCAGCGAGAAATCCAGCCATATCTTGGTGAGCTCCTCTACAGTCTGACAGACATCCTCGAGAAGGCCAAATTCCTCAAGTGGAGGAGTGTGCTTGAGAAGAAGGAGTTCAGCGAAAGCGACGTCTTCCGCAAACTGGAGTTGTCTTCTCTTGCAAAGGAAGCTTTGGGAACAGTGTTGGAGGATATACTCAAAGATCATACTCTCGCATATATCGGCTATCCTGAAAGGGCCACTCTCCGGGCGAAAATCGTTCGCGTGTTCTTTGGAATGGCTGTTCTTCCAGTCAGACTTCTTTTCTCATTCAAGCGGTGGATTACAGGAGCCATTGTCCGGAGAATCCGCCCACTGAAGATGAGTGGGAAGATTTCCGAGGGCATAGAAGCGCAAAACTAGGAGGGCCCTCTGACAGGATTCTCAGGTCCTTCAAACACCTCCAGGAGGTCGAGGGGCGATTCAAGGACAATTACTCCTTCCAGAGCTTTCTTACCTTCCCAAGGTGTGGCCCAGGTCAATAAGACAGGTAACATCTCTGCTCTCAGTGCCGCCTTGATATCCGCCCCTACATAGTTGCCAACATATGCACATAGTCTCGGGTTCACCCCAATTCTTTCAGACGCTTTCAGAAGTGTGTAGGCACTTGGCTTTGCGTACCCAGGAACCCCGGACCACTCGACGACTGTGAAGATATCTTGGAGATTGTTTCTCGCGATGAGTCCATGCGGATTGTCGTGCCGCCGCGTGCAGATGCCCAGTTTGTAACCTCTCCGATGGAGCTCATGCAGGGCCTTTGTCGAGTCATCGGGAAAGAACTCGTAATCTGTGTCTCTCGTGAAATGCTTCCATCTATCCTCTATGCGGATTAGCAGGCTGTCAGACAAGTTTCTTAGACCAAGTTCTTCAAACACTATCCTATCCGCCTGCACCCAATCCTCCGGACGCTGCCCCCATGATGGCGGCACGTTCTCCTTCACCTGATGCTCCTCAATCCAAGGTGTAGCCTTTTGGAACGCGTCATTGATTTCACTATCTTCGAATCCGGAGAGATCCACTCCGAATTCTCTTGAAACTTTCCTGAAGAGGGAGGGCAGACTCTCTTTAAGATTGGTCAATGTGTGATGTAGGTCGAAGAGGATTGCCTTATGACGCATGGTTGGGATGGACTTGGGCATCTCTTAGATAAGTTACGGTCAACATACCTGAAAGTGCAGACTCAAAAGCGGCTGCGTTGTTGATTCATGGTCAGATTCAAATAGAACTCATTAGAGGGCCATCAGAGCGATTACAATGGGCAAGATTGGAATAATCGGAAACGGTGTGGCCGGTACATCGGCAATTCGTGAGTTAAGGAATCTTGATTCGGAGATTGATGTCGATGTCTTCTCAGATGAACGTCATCCCTACTATCCCAAGCCCAATTTGATGGACTTCGTTGGAGGATCTCGCACAATCGAAGAAGTCATTCGTTACGGCCCCGACTGGTATGAGAAACTCAATGTGAACCTGCACCTTTCGACGCCGGTCACACACATAGACGCTGAAACTGGAACCCTATCAACTCCCTCTGGTGTATTCTCTGACTACGACTCCCTTCTCATCGCCGTGGGTTCATACCCTTTTGTCCCGCCTTTCGAAGGAATGGATAAGAAGAACGTGTATACTCTTAGGACCCTCGATGATGCCGTAGACATATGCGAGGCGGTGAAGGGAGATGGGAGAGAAATCATAGTTGGAGGGGGAATCCTTGGAATTGAACTCGCTGTGGCCATTAAGCGGATTGGTGGCCAGCCAATTGTCGTAACCAACATAGACAGGCTCCTTCCAGTCCAACTAGATGGCGGGGCCAGTGAGATTCTCATCCAACATCTCGATAGGATGGAAGTCGAGACTCTATTGGGGTTCACATGCACCGGGATGATTGGAGAGGACCTTGCTGCCGGTGTGAAATCTACCGCTGGTGACGTTGTTGAGGGAAACCTAATCGTCGTGGCCACTGGTGTCCGTTCCAATGTGGAACTTGCCAGAAGGTCCAACCTCGCCGTCGACCGCGGTATTGTCGTCGACGATTTCATGCAGACCTCATCAAAAGGTATCTTCGCCGCCGGCGACTGTGCAGAATGGAATCGCACCTGGTTTGGCATAATCCCCTGGGCACTCTCTACAGCCAAGACAGCTGCTCAGAACATGATTGAATTCGGGAGTTCCAGATTCAATGGCATCATACCGTCCAACACTCTCCAAGTTGCTGGCATAGATCTGACATCAATCGGCGTGGTGCACGTGGAATCACCAGACTACGAACAGGTTGTTTCAGTAAATCGCGAAGAAGGCACCTACTACAAGGCTGTAGTCAAGGACAATCTTGTCGTCGGCGGTATTGCCCTGGGTAATCGGAAAGTCGCACTTCGGCTCCGCACACTCATCTCTCAACAGACTGACGTTTCAGAACTGAAGTCCACCATCTTCGAGATTCAATAGTCAGAAGTCACTCGTTCTAGGGCCTTAAATTCTCCCCAAGAGGATAGCTGAGTGGTACATCAGATGAGGCCTGGATATTGAAAATCGCTGCAACCCAAGAAAGAACCACAGAATCATCGGAAAATGAAACTTAGTAGTGCACTTTTTCAAGGCGCCGAATGCGTGAAACCTATACGCATCTGAACTCGTAGCAAGAGGTTCTATCCAGCTAATAACGGCTTCTGACCTCATCATGGTGCAAGGTCTGTGAGCGCCCAGTCTATGAAGTACACTGACTTTGTGTCAGCGCCAGAGATTATGTTGTCAGGTAGGTACACCGTGAAAAGAACTTGCCAACCTTGGTGAAGCTCGTTTGACCAAGGCCAGAACCAGACATTAAAGGTGACAATGTAGCTGCAGTTTCGATCTCGAATGTAGATGAGCTTCTCTCGCGGTGTCATGTTCAGATGGACCATTTCTGGAGTGGTTAGTCCTACGAGGTCTATTGTTGTTCTGTTGCTGAAGAACGCGATTCCTCCAGCATCCACCATCGCTATGGTTGCATTCTCTGGCGTATTCTCTGCCAGCCACTTGCCGATGACCACTTGTTGTTCATTGATGTTCTTGACCGAGTTGCCATATATGTCAGCCTGCTCGACATATCCCACAGTCGAAGGTATAGCAAGAACCAACACCAAAAGCACCCCCAGAACCCTGATTTCGCGTTTATGCTCGGGTTTCTCTATCGTTGCTGCGAGTCCTTCGGCCATGACGCCTATCGCTGCAGCAGTCAGTACCTGGAGTATGTTGAAGACTGGAACTAGATATCTCGCATTGTTGATGAGAGCCTGCATCGGCATGCTTAGTCTGTAAAGTGTAATCAATCCAAGTGCGAAAGCCCACATAACGGTGCTACCTGGTCTTCCCTTTATCAGCAGGTAAGCTCCACCTACAATCCCCGCGAGGATGAAGGGGAGATCGATCAACCATACATTCCACCAGAAGTTCCAGACGTCAATATCCCACTGAGTAGGTCCATGCACCTTTGCAAAGAACGTGTCAGGCAGGGGAGTTCCGTTGATTGAAACACAATGCAGTACCCAAGGCAGAACCACAAGCAGCGAAGCCAGCAGCATTGCCAGGATAGATCGGGCCCTCCTTCTGTCAAGTCTTCCCGTTTCCCAAGTCCGAACTAGCCGAATAGAGTAGCAGAACGCTGCGAGAAGAAAGCCCTCTGGTCTCGAGAGGTAGACTAGACCGCAGGCGATTCCCATCAGGATGTCGTATCGCCATCCAGGCATATCAACGAAGGTGACGGCAAGGAGCATGGTGAACATAAAGATGGGCAGCTCCATCCCCGAGAGCATGAGCCAGGTATTCCTCGGCACAAGCAAGAACCCCACAATCGCTGGATAGCCCCAAATGCCATGTCCGGTGTATCTATTGGTCAGACATCCGACCAAAAATGAACTCCCAATGTAGAGAACAATGGAGATAACGTAGGTGCCTATGACAACTCCGCTTCCATCTTGAGTGAAGAGGAATACAGACGATAGAACCAATGCCCATAAAGGGCTGGTTGCGCCCGCGCTTGGGACTCCAGTGGAATACTCCCATGGACGACCCTCGAAGATAGTCTTCGCGTACTGCAAGTGAATCCACGAATCGTCGAGAGTGAAGCCTACGTCTGTCCACTCAAGTAACGTAGTAATGTAGTGAGCACATGACAACAGGGTGGCGACAGCTGCAAAGATGAAGAGCAATATGTCTGGACTTGATTCTCTGATTCGCCAGACAAGATTGGAGGGCCTCAATGGACGGGCCGTTACGTCTCCTCCTTCATCTTCGGTCAGTGTTCTCCCTCACATGCTCCGCTAACGCCGCATAAGATATTGCTTATCCTGTTAGTTGTTATTTAGTTTCGGGAGGGCTTGGATTCTATATGTGCCTAGGTTTGCGCAGCTGTGACTAACAAATGGCTTCTAAGTCGCGCAAAAACGTGAAATCAATGGGTTCAGCTCTCTAAATCCTCAGGGCGGTCTTATGGGTTGACAATACTCTCGTTTCCTTGGTTATGGTGCTGTTTTGATGGCTTGGGATAACTAGAATACAACTCAGGCATAGCACCCTGTCAAGGTGGAATAATGATTACGGAATTGGAAGATTCTTGCCCTGTATAACCATTGCTGTGGACCTAGCCTCAGAGCTTCGCAGTGTCCGGAGTCGAGCGAGCCGTTCGCTCAACAAGAAAAAAGGTAGGCCTTGAGTGACTCCAACAGCCACTCAAGAGCGCTCATCTCACCAAGGTCCACTTGGGAGAAATCCGGGACCAATACTCCAAGGGCCAGATGGAAGAAAACCAGGGCCGATCTCTTTGTTCCAAGGTCCCGAGGGGAGAAAACCAGGGCCGTATTCGTATACGTTCATATGACTTCAGTCTTAGATATGATTTCTACGGTTGGAGAACGTAGGGAGAGTTCTGTGCATTTGAAGCAGTCTAGAATGCCATCAAGCCACAATCCATGATGGTGCAATTGGTGGGTGTTCTGTGTGAGTATAAATAGCCAAGATGAACAGAAGTTATGGTCTGGAGGGCAAAAACCGTGTGTTACACACTTACTTTAATCAGAACTACAGAAGACCTGCCAGCGGGGCCAGCAGGGATTTGTTCTAAACAAACTCTCTATCCTCCCCCCAACACTTAGAAAACACACCCTTACCCCCAACGACAGCACTGCCGGCTCCGCACAATCACATCTTCCTTTGACTGTGCACATTGAACCTGTATCCAAAAAAGAGGGGAACCTCGGCCTTCTCTGGGGCCAAGGCAATTTGATCAATACTCGCGGAAATGCAACATGAAGTAGCCCTTGTCATGCTGACAGGCGGGACACTTCTCAGGCGGACTTTCCCCCTCGTGTATGTAGCCGCAGTTGTCGCAGCGCCACTCGACTTTCTCTTTCTTCTTGAATATCGAGCCGTCTGCTATCTGCTCAGCCAGGGCGATATATCGCCTGTGATGCCAGGACTCGGCATGGGCGATCATCTTCCAGGCATGGGCAATATCCTTGAAGCCCTCTTCCTCGGCAATCTTGGCGAATCCAGGATACATCTCAGTATACTCGTACTTCTCACCGGCCGCGGCATGCCTGAGGATCTCCTCAGTGCTTTCGTATGAGCCGCTTGTGGGGAATTCCCACTCAACCTTAATCGCCTCTGTTGCTCCACCTTGCTTCAGGAACTTGAAGAACCTCTCAGCATGCTCCTTCTCATGTCCTGCAGTTTCAAGAAAGATTGCAGCGATGTGGGCATAACCCTCGTTCTTGGCGGTCTTGGCTGCCAACGTATACCTGTTGCGAGCCTGACTCTCGCCTGCGAAAGAGGTCAACAGATTCTTCTCGGTCTTGGTTCCCTTGAGATTCATTCGTTTCTCCTCCGTCGTTCCCGCTGTTGTGACAGGCGGTCACAAAGCGTTCTCTGAACAACTGGCTGCTGCGTAAGTCTTGTTGCTTTTTAAGGATACTCAAGCATCCCATCAGAAGGGGTCAACTGCGTGGCTGGTAGTCTTACTTCAAGATGCCTGCAATCTTGGCAGCCAGTTCCTTAATGGCCTGCTTCTCTTCCTCTGTAGGTCTTGCCCGACATCTTATGACTGGGTCCAGGACTTCAAACTTCGATTCCTCCAGTTGGGCTTGAAGCTTCTTGACGCCGCCTCCTCCCCACCCATATGTTCCGAAGAGACCTAGGGGTCTCTTTGGGAATCGCTTTCCAATAATCTCGTTCACAAATGCCCAGATCTTCGGAAATGGATACGCGTCATATGTAGGAGTCCCAATGACCAAGACCCCCGCACGAACCGAGTCTGTAATCACTCTGCTCATGTCGCTGTAGGAGATGTTGTGAATCTTAACTTCGATTCCGAGATTCTGGAGTTCCTTCCTCAGAGAGTGTGCAAGCCGCAGATTGTATCCGTACATCGATCCAAACGCTATTGTGACATTCTTCTCTAGCTCCGGACTGCTGAACCTGTCATAGTGGTCTATAATCCAAGATGGGTCTTTTCTGTAGATGGGGCCGTGACTCGGTGCAATCATCTTGCAGACGATGCTCAAATCCCTCAACTTCTGGATGCCTCCCTGTACGAACCTGAAGTAGGATGTTATTATCGTAGATAGGTACCGTTTGCTCTCTGTTTCAATTAGCCTCATGTCTATCTCATCATCGAAGTGCTTGCCGTTTAATGCACCATAGGAACCGAAGGCATCACATGAGAAGAGAATCTCATCCTCCACTAGGTACGTCATCATTGTTTCCGGCCAGTGTAGGAATTGTGCATGCACAAACTTCAGCGTCTTCTCGCCAAGAGAGATCTCTTCGAGGTCTTCCACGGTCTGCTTCTTCAGTTTCACATCGAAGAAAGAGTCACAAATCGGTTCCGCCTTAGGAGTAAGAATGATTGTGGCGTTCTTGGCAATCTTGGCTATCTCCGGCAAGGACCCCGTGTGGTCAGGTTCCATGTGATTGAGGACTATATAGTCAATCTTGGAGGGGTCAATGACTTCTCTGATGTTATCAATCCATTCGCGAGTGAAGAGATTCTTCACTGTTTCAACAAGAGCAATCTTCTCGTCGACCAAGAGATAGCTATTGTAGGATACTCCGAAGGGAATGGGCCAGAGATTCTCAAACAACGATGTATGATGGTCATCGACGCCGACGTAGTAGACTCCCTATGTCAATTCTCTGTGCATGCTGAGGACCTCTCTTGTTCATGCTCTGGCAAGGCACACCTACGATGCAATAT
>JBHLOD010000042.1:0-7960 GCA_048940825.1 Promethearchaeota archaeon
GCTCTACGGGTGGAAGTCAGCTTCCTTCCTGAGGCGTCAACATTCTGGCGGCCTATAATCGTCGTCAGTCCTTGGTCAAACTTGCTCCAGTCAGTGGGACCCCCCACACGCTGACGGGCGTTCTGCTCGTCGGCAGTGAACGCACGCCATTCTGGACCCATGTCAATGGACCTGTCAGAAAGAACAAGCCCACAAGATGAGCAAATCACTTCTCCCCTCGCGCTGTCAATGAAGACTTCCTCGGAAGTACAGGTAGAACAAACATATCGAACCGCACCAACTATTCTTTCTCTGGATCTCTTGGTCTTCGCCTGTCTGCTGGCCAGTGCAATCATCTCCCTGCAATCCCTATCGTACAAACAGGGTTGCCGTCAGAGCAGTTTAGGATACCAGTGCGGGTGTTCATTCATGGCGTTGAAGGAACACTTGTGTGTGGGCGCGCGAGTTCTCCGAGAGAACATCGTAGCGCAGTCAGAATTTCATTATAAACTCTTTGTCGCTTTTCTATAAACCTCTATTATATAATTGAATAAGTCATCGTTCTCGTTCCATGCTAATACTATCACATGCCGTCTCCTATCTAGCGCTTCATTTATGAACCAACCAGAACATGATTGGCATATAACGAGGTGAGTTCTAGTTTGAGTGGTGGCCGGGCCAACGACAATCCATGGGCACACACTATTGATGTCGTGGCAGGGATACTAGCCAAAGCAGCAGGGATCGATATAGAAGTAGTCAAGGAGAATGTGGAGGTACCTCCGGATTCTGCGCTGGGCGACATTGCTACGACACTCGCATTCCGGCTAGGCAAAGAACGCAAGGAGAATCCAGCGAAGACTGCTGCCGACATTGCTGGAAATCTGAAGAAGTTAGTGGATTCTGAGCCACTCATAGAGAGATTTGAAGTCAAGGGGCCCTACGTCAATCTGTTTCTGTCAAGGGGGGAACTCGCGAAACTAACAATAGGAACAGTTGCCGCGAGGGGCACCGATTTCGGAAAGACTGGCGAATATGCAGGCAGGCGAGCCCTGATAGAGTCACCTGCCGTTAATCCCTCAAAGCCATGGCATATTGGACATGCAAGAAACGCGGTCCTCGGTGATACGCTAGGGAATATACTCGAATCGGTGGGCTACGATGTCATTCGGACAGATTGGATAAATGATTTGGGTCTCCAGATTGCACAGCTGGTCTGGCGACTGATGCAGCCAGATGTGCCGGACCCGAAGCCAGAGGAGAAGTACGACCACTACCTTGGGCACTTGTACGTAGCGGTCCAAGAGTCCTTCGAGAAGGACAAGAATGTTGAGGACGAAATCAGGGCAGTTTCGCGAAACTTGGAACACCTTGAAACTGAGGCGGCGAAGAGAAGCGAGAAGATGGTGACCGAGTGCCTAAGAGCACAATGCGAAACAGGTTATCGCCTTGGGATATATCATGACCTCCAGATATGGGAGAGTACTATTGCCCACAGCGGGCTGCTCGAACGTGCAAGAGATATGATGCTGAAGGCTGAGAATATCTTTGTACCGAAAGAAGGGGACAAGGCAGGCTGCATTGTTGCCGATCTGCGAACCATTGACGAGTTCAAGGACATGAGAGACCCCTACAAGGTCCTGTTCAGATCGGACGGCACGAGGACTTACACTGGTGCAGATGTAGCATTCCAGATGTGGAAATTTGGCATTGTCAAAGACCCGTTCCAATACCGTGTATTCGAAATGCAACCAAATGAGAGAGAAGTATACCGAACGGTTGTTGACGGGGATGACCAGAAGTTGGGGGAGGTTCATCTTGTATTCAACGTTATTGGTTCGGACCAAGCACATCCACAGAAACTGGTATACACGATCATGCATCTTCTCGGATACAACGAGCAGAGCGAGAACTCGCATCACATTGCATTCGAGTTTGTCGGACTCGATGATGCGGACTTCTCCGGGAGAGAGGGGACTTGGATAGGTTACTCAGTAGATGAGGTCCTCGACAAGGCCGAGAAGCTAGCTCGCGCCGAGGTTGACAAACGCAATCCAAAAGAGGACGATGAATTCAAGGCCCAGGTTGCAGCGATGATTGGGACAGGTGCCGTCAGGTATCATCTGCTCAAGACATCACCTGACAGGAAAATCATCTTCAGATGGGATGATGCACTCGATTTCAATGGAGATGCTGCACCATATTTGCAGTACTCATATGCCAGAGCACAGCGGATTCTTGAGAAGGCCGAGGAGGAAGAGCTGACGGATCCCGATCTAACGCTGTTGTCCTCGGAAGAAGAGTTTGCCCTGGTGAAAGCCATTGCCAGATTGCCAGACGAGGTTCTCGAGGTTGCTCGGGGTCTCAAGAAGGAGATTTGGGGGACGAGCTTCAATTCTAATCGAATAACTTCATATTGCTATCAACTTGCAACACTGTTCAGCAAGTTCTATGACTCATGCCCGGTTCTGAAGACGGACTCTAAGTTTAGGAGTGCAAGGCTCGAACTTGTGAAGACTTTCAAGACCGCTATGGCGAACTGTTTGAATCTGATTGGGATTCCTGTTGTGGAGCGAATGTAGGCTAACCTGATGTGATCTTGACGGACGAGATTACTATTGATGGGCTTATGATTGCAAGCGCCACTCTTGTGTCACCCCCAACCAGCTCAACGCGTCGAAGAAGGTCACGCATGTTTATGCCAACAAGTGTGTTTTTGACAGGGTGTTGAATCTCTCCTTTATCGACGTATGATCCTTCCATTATCATCGCACTAAGGTCTCCAGTGGCCATGTTGGGGCGGTCACCTGTAAAGCGACATAAGATACCTCTCCCGACCTCAGAGATTACGTCCTCGAGTGAACCCTTTCCAGGAGCAACAACGAAGTTTGAAGTTGAGATGGATGGGACACCCGAGTAAGAGGGACGGCTTGCATTACCTGTATTCTCGACTCCGTCCTTGTTGGCAGTGTATGAATTATGAAGTAGACTCTTCAAGACTCCGTTATCCAGTATCTCAGTCTTCTGAGCGCGGAAACCCTCTGCATCAAAGGGGCGCGAGCCAACCCCACCGGGAAGCAATGCATCATCAACGACGTATAACTCCTCTGAAGCGACCTTCTCGCCAAAGGCATCTGAAATGTAGGAGCGGCCGTATTGTACTTCTTCCGCATTAATGGCACCTGCAAAGCCACCGCCGATTATCGCACTCGCAGCAAGAGGAGTGAGTATGAGTGGCATGTCGCCACCCTCAATCGTCTTGGCTCCAAGGTTGCTCAGTGCGTTCTCGGCAGAGGACCGACCAATCCATTCCGGATCTATCTCCTTAAGTGCGCGAGAAACTTGGAACTCATAGCTGGACGTCTGTTCTTCGCCATCCTTGATTGTGGGAGAAACATACATCCATGTAGATGTGGACTCGGCCGAGGAAGAGATACCCAGTGAGTTGACAATCACGGTGAGGCCGGTTGAAGCAGCGAACTTCGCTTCAATTGCAGTTTCATGCTTCTCGAGGGAATTTTGGGCGGCATCTACACCCCTTACAATCAGGTCTGCTGCTTCCTCAGACCCCAGTTTCTGGATTGCAGGGTCAAGGAGTCCCTTCACTTTGGGGTAGCTGCTCTGGGCTGACGGCAGACTTACAAAGTCGGGGTCTTCGATAGAGGCCCTTGCCAGTTTTACAGACTTCTCTGCGGCTTCAATCAAGTCCCTCTCTAATACTGTGGTGACGTAGGCGAATCCAGTGCTCTTCCCAATCACAGACCGAATTCCGCAACCGGCATCTCGCTTGTCAGAGGCGCCCTTGATGGCGTTATTCTCAACATCGATTGAGAAAGAACGAGACGAAGCAATGTAGACTTCCGCCTGGTCTGCCCCAAAGTCTTCAGCTTTCTGAGCTGTCTTTTCTGCGATGTCAATGAGTTGCCCCTTCATCTTACATTCCCCCTACAGGAACGCTTCTGATGCGTGCATGAGGACCCCCACTCATGTCGGGGACCGATTGACCACTCTTTCCGCATGTACCGGCGTCCATCTCAAAGTCCTTTCCAATTGCATCAATCTTTGCTAGTACCTCCAAGATCTGGCCAGCAAGCGAAACGTCTCTTACCATCTGACCAATCTCGCCCTTCTCAATCAGGTAACCGTGGCTGGCCTGAAACTGAAACTGACCCTTTGATGGGTCAGTATAGCCGTAGTTGAAACTACATAGTAGCATACCGTTCTTGGTGTCAGCGATGAGCTCGTCTACCTCCCAATCGCCCGGCTCCATTATCGTGTTTGACATCCTAGCCAGAGGAGGGTACATGAAAGACTGAGCTCTTGCGGATCCATTAGGCTCCATGTCCAAGCGAACTGAGGTTTCTAGTGTATGAAGGAGGTCAGTCAGTACACCACCCTTGACCAGGTGCCTCTTCCTAGTCTTGGTCCCCTCAGCGTCATATTCAAACGAACCACGTTCACCAGGCATTGTTGGGTCGTCGCTCAGGTTGAGATGTTCAGGGCCTACACGCTTCCCAACCTTATCCTCCAAGACGGTTGTATGCGCTGGCCAATTGTCAGCCTCACATGCATGTCCAAAGGCTTCATGAACCATCACACCATTCAAGACCGGGTCCATTACTACGTCATAGGTGGCACCTTTCGCAGCGACAGATGATAGAAGATTGACAGCCATTTGTGCGGACTCAGTGCCTATATTCTGAGGTCTTTCTTTCTCGATTTCCTCATAGCCACCTCGTGTTCCATGTGACCGGAACGCACGTTGTCTGCTAGTTCCATCCTTGGCAAAGGACACCGAGATGATACGAGGTAACGATGTTTCACTCCATACAGATGTGCCGAGAGAATTGGCAGTGTACATTCTTGTCCACAGATCACCGTAGATTGTCCTAGTGTTCACAATCCGGTTGTCAAAGGACTTGGCTTGGTCATCAATCATCTTTGTAAAGGCCATCTTGTCCTCAAATGATATGTCCTCGAACGGCGTCTTGACCTTGTACTCGATACGGTCCTTGAATGTTGGGCCGTCGATATCGAACCTCTCCACAACCTTCGACTTGGTGGCAACAGCTAGCCGCCCCAATGACGCCCCCGTATCTCGCATTCCTTTCGGGCTGAGGTCAGTCGTCTGGCCAAATGTCCAAGCCCCGTCGACAAATGCACGGATTCCAGCACCTCGGAGACGGGACGCGAGTGACCTCTTTGTCACTCCATCGCTCATCTCAATTATAGTGGTGACTGTGTTCTCAATTCTCACATCGGCGAAAGTCGCGCCGCTATCGAGAGCTGCCTCAACTGCGGCCTGTGCAAGATCTTCCATTGGCATCACTCGGTTCTCGAATGCCGCCGGTGAGAGGGCTTACCCATTATAACTGATGTGGACTGTGACCTACTAATACCGACGTGATACACGGGTTATTCTTAGCTGAGAAGTTTTACAGAACAGGACACAGGAGGTGCACACTTGACTCTAGATTCGTCTTCCCAGCGATGTCCGTCGTGCCAACGCAACACCGCGAGCCACATGTGCGAGGATTGTGGTTCTGTTTTGTGCTCGAACTGTCTAGAGCCCAGATCAAGTGAATATCAAATCTGTAAGGACTGTCACACGCCCATAGCCCGTTCAGATCTGGATGAGAAGATACAGGTTTGTCCCGAATGCGCTTCGGAGAGAATCAGTAACGGGCGACGAACTGAGGACATGTGTCCCAGATGCCATTCCAGCCGCATTATTCTCTTGGAGGAGAAGAGAAGAAGCTTGGCACAGGAACTTCGACGTGCAATAATGAACATTCAGCATGGTCACACGAAGCTTCGCGACTTTGCCAACAGACTTGACTCGGCGAAGAGAATCCTTGTTTCTTTGAGAATGGCGAATTTCCTGCACTATCATTGGTTGGAAGAGAAGATTGAGTCGATTCAGGAGGAGCTTCCAGCAATCAAGAACAGGATTGGAAATCAAGCGGAGATAGTGGCCCGGAGAATGGCCGCGGAAACGACCGGCCTGATTGACTACAACAGGTGGACTCCTGAACAGTTTCCTTTCATTGAAGGAGTCACAAACAGAGTAGTCGAAATCAGCAATCACTACAAGCAGAACGTGGACGATGCTCTCAACGAGGTGATACCGAAGCTGGAAGATGTGAGCACACAGCTTGAGGGGCTGAGCTATCACAGGACTGAATTCAAGGAGTTCTATGAGCACGTTGAACTGTCAGTCAACGAGCTGCCCGTGTGCGCTCTGCCAGACATTAAGGTAGTAGGTAGCAATTTCCTCAAACAGGACAAGGCTGAAGGGACTCTATTCATTACCAACAAGAGACTGATCTTCATCGCCGAAACTGGCAGGCTTCGCAAGAAGACCGAAACAATCTTCGATTTTCCGCTCGTCTATCTAAAAGAGATAGACGAGGTTGGTCGGCTCACGAAGAAGCTTGTGCTTCGACTGAAGCAGGGGAATCTGAGAATCTCTTGTAATGAAGAAACTAAGAAAGTACTTCCGGATTACCTCGAAATTGCCAGACGATTCGAGAAGTACATGCAGACTGATATGCAAAGAGTAAGGAAGATAGAACAGAAGTCCATCAGCATTAGCGACGTCAGGCTCAAGATTGAAGGACTTGTCTATACACTCCTATCGGGCGGTGGCGATTGGGCCCAACAGCAACCATCGACTAGGCGTCCGTTTGGCGTGACAAGGGATTCGGATCCCGACAGGTTCCGTGATTACGCTTTCAGAAAAGACTACCACGATAACTCGAGAAGGTTCAGGGACCACTTAGAAGATACATATGGTCGGAGCGGATATGGGTATCTCGGCCGAGACAAAGAACTGGAAACCCTGAGGAGAGATGCGATAGAGATTGATGAGGCCATCGACGAAACCATACAATTGATGCGCAATGGCCACCTAGTAACCGAGGACTTCATCAGACGCTATCGCGGCTTGATGCGTGACTCCTACAACACTAAACGCGAGCTTGAGCGCATTTCTCAAAAGATGAGCAGATACAGATGGTAGCTAGATTCCGAGTTCTCGTTCCAGCTGCTTGATATCCTCTTCCAGAGACTCGCTTTCAGTCGCTGGTCTTGCTACAGAGGAAGCCTCCACCAGTCCTGCCTCTACATCGAGTTCCTGCATCGCAGCTGCCAAGTCGTCAGAACTCACATCCATAGTCATGTCTAGGGCGTCACCCGATATCTCTGCCTCAATCTCAAACTCATCCAGACGGCGTGCAATCTCATCAACGTTCTCTACAAGCTTCTTCGCGTCTGAAGTTTCACCTAACATACCGAGAATCTTCCCGACTTCCTCCAGCGCGCGGCTCGTCTTTGCAGAAGTCTGTGCGCGATTCAGATGAGCTAGGATCTTCAGTATCTGCAAACGCGATTTGTCTACGGATAGAGCGAATCTTCGAAAGCGCACCATCTCAGTAGCATAGGTTCGGAATGCGTCAGCCTGTCCTGCCTGCCTGGCCTTAACAGCTCTATTCTTTGTATCCCGCTCCTCCTTCTCCAGTTTGTTTCTTTGTCGTTCTAGCTGTTTGGCCAGGATTCGGAGCTGGCTTGAGACCTCTCCTACGTCAGGTCGCTTGCGACCCCATGAAAATGCCTTCCTAAGCGAATCCAAGAAGCTCACCATGTTTGCGGGGGTAAACCCTAGAGTCTAGCTTGGAAGTTCAGCGTTTAAACCTTCGCAGGACAGTCTGACTTATGGATTGCGGGTTGCTGCAACAGCAGTATACTAGCATATTGGGTCGGGTCACACAGAAGTTATTAACGTCGATAGGCTCCAATAGACCTGAACTCGGATGTCTGATAGGCTAGACCAAGGCCTGAAAACCCTTCTAAACAAGGCCATAGAGTTGGATCAAAGGGGCATGAAGAAAGAGGCGTCGCAGTATTATCTCAAAGCGAGCAAGATTCTGATCAAGTTGTCAAACTCGACCTCACTTCCTTCAGTGCAGAAACACTATCTGGA
>JBHLOD010000043.1:0-7919 GCA_048940825.1 Promethearchaeota archaeon
GCAGGGCGTATGTCCTCTACAATCAGTCTGAGTTTCAGTTCAGGAATCGAAACGGTTTGACTGACCCCCAAGACTAGGCCATCGATGTGCTCTTGAAAGTCCTCAATCCGACGAGACATAGCTTCAGCCACCTTTCTATTGTCCAACCCAGCAACTGACTCAATCGAGAGTGTGATCTCATTGCACATTGGGATAGAATCTTCTACACTGGTAACCTCAACGGTGCTTGATTCTTGACACTCCAACTCATCGAAAAGCCGTGAGTCAAGTATCATTGAATCAGACGGGACATTCTGGGAAACTCGGACATCTGTATAGACTTGTCTTCCCCTGTATGTCACAAGGCCTATTTGATGGTCTAGTGCGGTCTTATCACTATGAACAAATGAGATGCCTTTCTGATTCCTACCTCTGAAAGCAGTGAGCTTCAAGAGTCATACCCCACTCAGTAGAGGCGAGTACTGTATATCTTCGTCTGCAGGGACTTAGAGCCATAGAGCACCTGGATTCTCAGGCTCGCTTTACCTTTGTCAAACGACATAGGTACCAAATTCATCCCAATAATCTGGTCAGTTTTGGGACTGATCTCGTGTCTTTCATTTGTCACTTCAGAAACGCCATCTTCGGTGATTAGCGAAACTATGATTCTGATTCCGACTACTGCAGAACTCGGATTCTTGACCCTAAGGTCATACTTGAATGGTTTGCCCGCCACCAAAGCATCAGGAACGTGACCCATCACAACAGATAGGCCCGTTTGCGAAGCTTCAAGATGGGGTCCCTTAGGCCACTTAGAAATCTTGCCCAACTCAAGAAGGCGTGAGAGCGAAGTCTTCATCTCTCGAAGTTCAAGACCAAGCTCAGACGAGGCCGTCGCTATGTCAAACGTGCCATCATTAGCCTGATAGAAGTCTAGAACTCGGCGGTCAGCTTCAATAAGGTCGCTTACACCCTCAAGTATCTCAAGAATGGCATTTGGCAGCTCGTGCGCCTCTTGAAGGGAGTAGTATCTTCCGCCTTCCACTGCGTCTGCAATGCTCTGGAAGGACTCCTTGACCAAGGGGTTGCATCCACACACGAATATGAACACCGTAGTTCCGTAGATTCTCTTGAGCTCCCTGACTTCGTTCTTTGGGTCATGACCCTTCGGGCAGCCGTCTGGAAAGTGATCATCCGCCAACGAGTTGTATTCACGTCCGTGCGGGGGAGCGTCGCCGACAAGTAACAACACCTTGTAGGCATTTGTGTCCCAAGAAAGGCGTGTCCTCGCATCATAGAGACCGTCAGCTACAGCCTCTGGCGTGTCGCCACCTTCCGACGGCTTGAGCTTCGATATCTCCTTGTGTACGGTCTTGATATTGCTGGTGAAATCGAATATCCTAGTCACATAGGTCCGATCCTGCGGAGGATGGTCTCTGTAGGAAACTATCCCAAACCTAATACTCAGTCCCTTGGTTCGTGTCACAACCTTCTCTACGATGTCGAACAGGCTGTCCTTGACAGCCCGAATGTCATCCTTCATGGAGCCGGTCGTGTCAACTACAAATGCAACGTCAAGTTTGGGTCTATACAGCCCAATCCACTCCGAGTGAGTCTTGTTCCTGCCACAATTAAGCTTTTGCCGACAAAACTATGCACAGGAGATTTTAGGGGCTTGGTCTCAGCAATCAACCGTGGCCCAAATGACTCAGACAGATTTACTATTGGAATTCGATTTTGAAGGCGGAACGATACTTCAAGCCTTGCTGGAGAGAGTCAATGCCCCACTCATCTTGGAGGAGGTCAAGGTCAAACTTCCGATTGAAGGGAGAGCAGCTCTGTTGAGGAATGAGATGCAGATTACTCTGGGCATTGGAAAGGGCAATGTCAAGCCAACAAAGGAAGTGAAACGAGGAGATGTTGCATACATGCCCTTGGGTGACAATCTATGCATCTACTTGGACGACATGACAACATTCAGTCAGGTAACTGTTCTTGGCCGAATAACATCAGATAGTGAAACACTTGAGATGCTAAGATCAGTTAGACGAGGAGCTGCAGTTGAGATTCGTTTCCCTCAGAACTGAGTTTATAGCCGCTGAAGATTGCGTAGGAGAGCTTCAGTTTCATCTGGCTCAATGACTGTTGGATCTATGATCATGCCAGGTTCATTCGTTTCTATGACAACCTCGATTCCCGAATCACGGACTCTCTTGATGCCTGAGCTTGATAGAGCCCTTACTCGAATCTGCGTTGTATCGAACTCAGTCTTCCCAGCTGACTCGACGACCCTGACATCTCTTTTCAACCTGGACTTTGTAATTCGGAGCTGCTCCTTCAACTGTGCCACTTCGAGTTGGAGGTTGATCCGTTCGTTGTTGACGTCCTCGAATTGCGCCTTGACGGCCTCAAACTCTTCACGGACCACATGATTCTTGGTCTGGTCAATCCAGGTTACGGTTGTGCCATCAAACCTACGCTTCGTAGATACTTGACCTAATGCCTTCAGAACAGCTATTACATCGTATATCCGGCGCTTTGGGGTTTCCAGAAGGTCCGCGAGGACATCGCTTCGAATCCCATCCTCCCCACTCTCCTTTAGTAACCTAACGGCATTCTCTGCCAGCTCAGTCAGTTTCAAAGCGGCACCCCCATGACAGGCGGCTAGTGTCTCCTCAGAACACTCTTCCTCTATACCAGTCATGAAGGATATTTAAACCTAGGTGTTATGTTTCCGATTTTCTCAATTCGTCTCCAAATAATCATAATCATTATTAATCGTCGCTCCTGTCTGAAAATCGTCACTGTGGTCCAATGGTGGAGGGCTGGACCCGCATTCACACCGCTAATTTCATATCGTGCGTTTACGCCCCGAGGACTAGCACTTTCGAGTACCGCCTGCGGAGTTGACGAAGATGACTAGGAAGAGAGTAATCATTATGGGCGCAGCAGGACGTGATTTCCACAACTTCAACGTACACTTCAGAGATAACGAAGACTACGAAGTAGTAGCGATTACGGCCGAGCAGATTCCCGGTATTGAGGATAGAGTATACCCGCCCGAGCTCTCTGGCAAGCTTTATCCTGACGGAATCAAGATCTTCCCTGAGGAGATGCTGCCAGAGCTAGTTGAGAAATTCGGAGTAGAGCAATGCATCCTTGCCTATTCGGACCTCTCATATGACACAGTTGGTCACAAGATTGCCTGGGTCAATAGCATCGGTGCAGACATTCGACTTATGGGAACCCATACAACTATGATTAAGAGCTCAAAGCCTGTCGTCGCCGTCTGCGCAGTTAGGACGGGATGTGGTAAGAGTCAGACCTCCCGTCGCGTGAATCAGATTCTAGTGGATTTAGGCCTGAGACCTGTGAACATCAGGCATCCAATGCCCTATAATCCTGACCTGACTACACAGATTTCGCAGCGTTATGGTGCGCTTGAGGATTTGGACAAGTACAACTGTACCATAGAGGAACGAGAAGAGTACGAGCCAATGATCAAGAACGGCGTGATACTGTATGCTGGTGTTGATTATGGCAAGATAATCAAGGAGGCCGAGAAGGAAGCCGATGTGATTACTTGGGATGGGGGGAACAATGACTTTCCGTTCTACGAGCCGGACCTACTCATAGTAATAGCCGACCCTCACCGACCCGGTCATGAGATATCGTACTACCCAGGAGAAACAAACCTTAGGATGGCAGACGTTGTGATTATCAACAAGGTTGAAACCGCGGACTATGACTTTGTTGAAGAGGTCAGAGATAACATCATGGACGTGAATCCTGAAGCCATAGTCATTGAGGCGGCTTCGCCGGTTATTGTTGAAGACTGGACTCTAATCAAAGGGAAGAGAGTTCTTGTGGTAGAAGATGGCCCCACTGTCACGCATGGAGAGATGCCCTATGGTGCAGGTTATGTCGCTGCGCGCAAGGCAGGTGCTACGATTGTGGATCCGCGACCTTTTGCTGTTGGTTCCATCAAAGACACCTTTGAGAAATACACGCATCTCGAGGATGTCCTTCCGGCAATGGGGTATGGTAAGAAGCAGATGAAGGAACTCGAGAACACAATCAACAAGGCAGACGTCGAGGCCGTCGTTATCGGAACTCCAATTGACCTCGCTAGTCTTCTGAAGATCAACAAACCAGGCGTTAGAATCAGATACGAACTCCAAGAGATAGGTAGGCCCAACCTAGAGGACGTTCTTGCAGAGTTCGTCAAGAAGCATGAACTGACCAAGTCTGTCTAGTCTTCGGTATCGAAGAACACGCGTAGGGAGCCGCTAGGCTCCCTTATGGATACGTTCTACCACAGCTGCTGAGATGTTTCTAGGTCCCGTGCTTCCAAGTCCAAATATAGGACAGCTTGGAACACATAGGGAATAGCAACGAACAGTAGTCCCGAAATGATGACTGGAAGAAGGCCACCTATCCAACCAAACCCGAAGGTAAGGCCAAGTAGCAGCATTCCCACGATGATGTCAAGAATCAGAACCACGATGCCAAGAACAATCTGACCGCCAAACACATGCCAGAACTGCCCGCCTGTCAAATCGAACGCCCTCCTCACAGAATCAAGTGCAGAATTGTCTTCCACTATCACCACTGCAGCCGTGGGAGCAAGTCTGATGCTAACGTAGAGTACTAGAATGAACGTGGCGAGCATGAGAATCAGAGACGTTGTGAGAGCTTCTATGGTCCACGGGGCAAATAACATGTAGAACAGTGCTGGCGCAAACAAGACAGCGCTTATGAGACCCACTATCAACTGTGCCACTATCAGTGTTCCTGAACGTCCCAAGGCGACAGACACACTCTCACCCAATTCAGCTTGGCCCCGACCGTAGTCATCGATTGAATACTTGATTGTTGCTCCTACTAGAACAGCATACACAATCATGCTGACAACCATGAGTAGAAGGCTTACTGAAACAAACGTATTCATTACGTCTGGTGGGAGAAGGCCAATCTGTATCAACGCGATGAGTCCGACGAAGAACGAAAATGGGTCAGTGCCCATGTATCCCATGAGAAACTGTGCTGATCCCGGATCGCCGAAAATCATCCATAGCACGAAGAACCGGACGACTGTAAAGATTGCCGAGAGTATCCCAAAGAGAATGACGAACGTCAAGATGTTCCTACCCCAAACTGAAAGGGTTCTGGAAACGAGTCCAGTGGCACTCACTACAAAGTCGCCCTTCGAAGGTGCTTGCTCATCTATTCCTGGTCCTGCGCCTATCTCCATAATGGCTCCTCCATTTCGTATGCATTTGACGCGGCTTATAACTACTTCCGCGCTTTGAGTACAACAGGTTCATGTTGCTTCTAGGCAGGCCTAGGCCTCACATCTGAAATCTCCATAAACTTCAAACCGCCGGCCCTCTCAAGTATCTCCTCGAAGGTCTGTATGAAGACACTCGGTGTGATTTCTGTGCTGTTCTTAGTCAACTTCTGAATCTCAAGAATAAGGGCTTCATGATTTGAACTGGAAGTGTCAGAAGGAGCAACATAGAGATTCAGGACGTCCATGCTATAGGGATCGTTCATGTCCTCCTTAGCCACTTCAATCTGCACCTCCTCAATTCGGCTCAGTGCAAGAATGTCAGTCCTTAGAGCAGTGAGATTCACAGTGGCACCCTTGATTTTCTTCTCCGCAAGTCCCATGACCTCTATCTGCGCCTGAGCATCATTTGTCCGACCAATGTCCCAGAAGAAGGGTCCATCAATTCCGCAGCAGGGACACTTGCCCCGCTCATGCTTGGATGCCACATCTCCGAGGAGAAAACCCTCGAAGACAGTGCCTGTGCTGTCAAGATGAAACAACACGGTGTGTCCAGGTTCATCATCTCCAATGAACTCGTAGGTGCCGTCATCGTTGAGTCTGACAAACTCCCATGACATCATCAGAGGTGAGAGATTATGGTAGGGTCCGTTGTACTCACATTGAACCGCAAATGACACCTTGCTTTCAGAAGATGCATAACCGCCTACTACGCGGACCTCCTTTGCACCCTTGTCTGTAAGCGTCTGAACGATATCATCCGCTACTCGAGGATATATCTTCTCTCCCGCAAGCAGGACTACGACTTTCTCGGGTGCTTCATAGTCGGCCTCTGCCATAGCTCGGAAGAACCTGTTTCTGAGATAGCTGGGCATCCCTGCAAATCCATTGGCCTTGAAAGCCTTGGCGAGCTCTACAAGCTTGTCACTGGGAATTGCACCACCGGCACTGGTCGCGGTATAGAACTTACTAAGTTGTTTCAGGCCCACATTCACCGCGTGCCAACCCAGATGTGGTGCATACGGGAATAGGTTCATGCTAGAAAGCTCCCACCCACTCTCAACGAACGGATCAATTGCCAGTTGTCCGCATTTGACACTGTTCTTGGCAAGCAAGTCGTTGTCGTATCGTGTCAAGAAAACAGGCGAAGGAAGTCCAGAAGCCCGACCCGAGCTGAGCCAAAACTGAAGCGGTGCATAGTTGTATGTAAGTCGTTCTCTCAAGCGTTCCATTGCACTCGCTGCACCAATCTTGAGTTTGACTCTAGCTCCGTTGTTGCGGAGGAAACTATATTGTTGATTATTGCCGGACTCCTTGGAGTAATTCATAAGGTTTCTGATTATCTCAGCAGGATCACGTTCCTTGCCCTCTACCTCCGATGGGTTGAGTGCAAATTCAAGCAGATGATCTTTGTAATCGACTTTCCTCACCAGAGGGATATTGTACTTCGCCCAGTCTTCAATACATGTGATGTTGAACGGGTCCACGTTGTTCTCTTTGAAGAGACGACGATAATACGGATGATTTGGCCATATCTGGTAGCGGATGAAAGCCCTGAACTTCTGATCCTGCAATTGCTTGATTTCCCGATGGTTTGTTCTCTTAAGCTCATTGAACGTGAAAGTCGTCTTGGTCAAGACTACATCCTCCAGCGTCAGATTCGTGCTTGCTAGCGGCAAGCCATTCGAGGTTGTAATAAAAGTTGTGAGAAGTGGAGCTTTCGTAATACACCCACTGATTAGGAGCACACGGTAGAAATCCATATAATAGTAGGGACCTCATCCTTCAATCGACCCACATCCCACGATTGCGGAGCGTACGAGCATTGTCTGAATCCGATGAGAAACTGCAAAGAGGAATCATAGAACTGGAGAAAGGAAACTACAAGAAGGCCTTTGGAGTCTTCAAGGAAGTATTCGAAGAGCGGAAAGAGAGACTCCTGAAGAGAGTCCAGGAGAATCCAAAATCGCCGACACTGATGCTTGAGTCTCTGCATATGATTCACGGACTAGTGTGGCTCAGAATCGCTGAGGCAGGAAAGGACAGAAAGAACGCCTTGGAATTGTACGGAAGAGCAGTCGGCACAGTAGAGGCAGCAAGGACTGCACTGGGACCTCTAGTTGGCGGGCTCGCTCAATGGGCAAAGGAACAGAACATCAAGGTTGTATATAACAAAGCAAGAGGGCTCCTTGCCGCCACAACGGACCTCGAAGAAATGGCGAAGAAAGAGCTTGAGGCATATTATCGGATGACTTAGTCAATTCAGTGTGCAACAATCACACATGTGAGCTAGCGACTTCTCATATGTTCTGACCATTCCTTAGCGGGGAACCTCTCTCGCATCAGCTCGAGCTCCGAAATGACAGCCTTCTCTAAGTCAACCTCGAAGTGGTTCGCAAGTTGAATAAAGAGAGAGAACACCTGAGCGAACTCGCGTGTCAGATTGCTCTTTGTCGGAGCTTCGTGTCCTAGTCCTACTACTTTGTATCCTTCATCGACTGTTATGTGCCGAGAGATCTCTCCAAGCTCTTCAATCAAGTGAGTAAAGATTAGAGATGGACTGAACTTATCCCAGCCACGTTCGCGTTCGAACTCCGCCTTCTTCTTCTGAATCTCACTAAGATCCATCTACATCATCCTCTTCATTATT
>JBHLOD010000044.1:0-7867 GCA_048940825.1 Promethearchaeota archaeon
GCGAATATGAATCCCATCCGGGTAATCCATGTTTCACGGGCTACCTCCATTTCGACTGTACTCTCTTCTTCTCCCATCCTTAATTCCTCTCAAGAACGTTGAAGAACAATCGTAAAGAGGCTGATAGTTACGGTGAGATAAAGCGTTTTTGGTCAAATTATGTTTCAATTAGATGGTAGTTCTGCCATGAGCCTTCAGAAACGAAATCTACAGCCCGAATCAGGTTCCTCAGTGTATCTAAGTGAAATGAGTGTGTGGAACTACGACAAATCACGTATTTACGACGTTTCTTGATGCTTAAGGACAAGAATCCTTCGTCGTGATTCTGAATTATGAGGCGCTCCCTCAAAACTACCCAGCTCATCAACTACTTCGAACCCAGACATTCTGACAAGGAGGTCAGCCTCTCTATTGTATATGATTGATGCACCGGATTCAACCTCTATGACCTCCAAGGATTCACCGTCAGCTGTCTGCACCTCGTAGAAGAGGGTCATACGGAGAATCTGACCAACAGGATCAGGACTGGACATTCCGCTGCGTGTCACCACTCTTCCATCGGGAAGACTTACTGGTGAGTCCTCAAACCGAGTTGGGTTCAGATTCATGGTACCAGGGAAGAGATCCAGTATGAATAGCCCGTCAGGCAACAAGTGGTTCTTTATACAACGGAGTGTGGAGAGCTGGGCTTCGGAAGATAGCGCATGACCAAAGGATGCAGGAATTATGACGAGTGCGAACTTCTCGTCAAGAGCAAAGTCTGTCATGCAACCCTCCACGAAAGTTGTTCTGGAAGCCGTTTCCACGGAAACCTCTTCTTCTTCCTTCGGGCAACCGCCAGCATGGAAGGTGACTTCTCTAATGCCGTCACTTCGAACCCATTATGAGCCAGCTCAAATGCAACTCGACCGGTACCCGCCGCAATATCAAGGATTGGAGATCCCTTCTTCCGAGCATACTGGAGATAGAAAGGCAGGTCAAAAGTGTCCGCGAACAAGTCGTAGACCTCAGCTTTACCCTCGTACCCTGAATTCAAACCTGTGGATTGGTTCTCATAATCCATTGTGTGGACGCACCAATCCTCCCTCTGTCTTAGTCCGATTTCAAGGATTGGAAGAGTGCTCGTCCAGTCGGGGACCTAGGCTGCCACTCCTGTAGAGTCGACCACGATGGCCTCCTCCATATGCTCACGGTATCTTGCGGGAACAGGATAGTTGTAGAACGAATGAGCATACCAACGGTTCATCATATCCTCGAGTTCCTTGTTTGTACGGTCCCAGAGGGCGTCATTCAGTTCAGGATGTACAGACCAGACCTTGCCATGTGGTGTCTTGCCAACAATGCCTTTCTTCGCGACTTGCTCGCCTCTCATGAATGTGAGATAAGACTGACCAAAGACCTTGATTATTCGCTCGGGATCGTCAGCTAGATCGACTTTTGTGGGATCTAAATCATATACAGCTATGTCCGCGTCAGCCCCAACTCCAAGATGGCCCTTGGTGCTCAGCCCCATAATCTTCGCCGGAGCAGCTCTTGTGGATACTGCAACTTCATAGAGATTCCATTCTCTATCTATATCCTTCAGTGTCGATCTCTCTGTGGCAAACTTATGCAACTTCTCCATCCAAATATCACGCTGCTTCTTGCTCATGAGCCAGGAAATGACCAGCGGATACTTGGTGAATGGGCCGGCGTTTGGATGGTCGGTCGTCATGATGACGCGCCAGACATCGTCCACGCTGAGTGCAAACTCTAGAGGAATGGTCCATTGCACCGCATTGGCTGGTGACTTTGGATCAAAGTAGTAAGGTACGACACCAGCACCGCCTGGCATCTCCACATCAACACAGATGTTGGCCCATTTGTTCTTCGTCATCTGATAGAGTGTGTATTGGAATGGTCCGTCACCGGTCATGGTAGTTGCAGGTCCAAATGTTATCTGTCCCATGTCAACGGTGAAGTGATCGTTCTTGTTGACATAGTCAGCGAATTCAAGCCCTCCAGATGAAACCCATTTCCAATCCGGCTTCGCTTTCTCATCTTCAAACATCCCGAGAGTTTCAAATGACATGTGTGTCAGGTGACAGATGTGCTTTCGCCCATTGTGACCCTTGATATCCTTGATGGCATCAAGGTGTTCCATTGTGGTCTTGACATTCCCAACACGGCCGAGATTCAATGGATGTAGATGCATCGTGTGAGGGAGTCCAAGTGCCTCTGTAGCCTGACAGAGTCCACGTATGATTTCTCTTGGTGTGATGCCCCAGTCGGGCACCTCGGTATCCAGCTCTCGCACATTGCTTCCATGAGCCCAAGCGTAAGTCCCACCCGGACACACGACCTTGACTCCTAGACCTCCCACTTTCCTCAGAATCCAAGCGATATATCCAGCAAGACCGCTGAGGTCCTTCTCCTTGACATAGTTGAAAGTGATCATGCTATTGCAGAACAAAGGCAGAAGACCTGAATCTAGATTTGGAACGTCTTCTAGCTCCTCCCAGCTACCCAGACCCTTCAGAGCGGGCAGGGCGGGTTCAATTGCAGTAGTGTAGCCCATGGCAGAATACCTGTAGCCTATCACATAGGAGTTGGGCATAGTATACCCTACACCCCCGCGAGTCACCTTCGTCTTTGGCACTGGATCATTCCTATGATCTTCTGGACACATCGACCGGCCAAAGCCCAGTTTGCTACCAACGATGTGTGAGTGCATGTCCACTCCACCGGCCATGACTACTCGACCCTTGACATCGATCTCTTTGGCCTTACCCTCAACTTTGTCCACGATTTTACCGTCTGACATAGAAATGTCCGCTATCTCTCCATCGACCTTATTCCTAGGATCATAGACGCGAGCGTTCTTGAGGATGATATTCCCTGGCATTATCCCACCACCTTCGTGAGTTTGTCATGTATCATCCGAAGCACGTCTCTGTCCGGCAATACTCCATCAGGTGGATCTACAACCTTCTTCAAATAGAGCGGTAGACCATCCATGCGGACAGCTGCACCATCACACTCGATACCAGCCAAAGCTGTTGGGATATTCACCTCAGCTATCAAGGAAGTCATGTTGCGCTTCGGGTCAATGTTAATCACAGGAATCGTCGCCATATGCTTCACTGCTTGACGTGGAAAGTGAGCAGCCGGATCAGCTGCTATGTTCAGCATCGCATCGGTCTCTCCCCGGGCTAATACATCGACAGATGTATACTCTCCAGGTTGATACCTCGGATACCCGCGTGCATAGTCCACCGCGAATGGGTAACCAGTCTGCCACGTCGAAGTCTTGTTCGCTCCGGCGACATTGAAATGACCCCTCATTGGCATCATATTCCATTTCCCGAACGCGTTCAGATCTTGGACAAGTCGAATGGCTGCGTCTATGTTTCGATGCCGTCCTGAAGACTGAGTCAATCCAAGGCCAAAGAAGAGAATGCCATATTTGCTCGCCTTCAATGCCTCCACAATCTCGGTGAGCTTTTGGATAGAAACACCACCAACCTCATCCACATCTAATGGATGGCCTCTCGCCAACGCCCTCATAGCGCCAATCAGTTCGAGGTCCTTTCCAGGGGTTATCCTAACGAATTCATCAGCCATGTTTGCAGTGATCGTCTTCCTGATGTCAAAGACCCATATCTTGCGGTCGGCCTTTGGATCTTTGATGTATTCGCCCTGCGCGCGAACGTATCTACTGATATGCCTGGGGTGAGCGAATTGTGGGTTCGAGCCCCAGAAGATTACTGTGTCAGCCCGATTCTTGACCTCAGCAAGAGAGCCTGCTGCCTCTCCTGACTCTTGGGCGCCTAGTATTGTGGGCCCATGACACACAGATGATGTGTTGTCAACGATTCCACCGGTCGTTTCCGCTATCTTGTATGCCTCCCTGTGAGCGTCGTTCTCAGTAGAGCTTAGTCCATAGACCAAGGGACGTCTCGCAGAAGAAAGAATCTCGACAGCCCGATCTATCGCCTCATCAAGGGACACCTCAACATGTTCGCCGCCCCTTCGCACTGTAGGGCGAATCCGATCCTCATGATGACTCGTGAACTTCGCCTTGCTGATTGCGCAGCCTGTTTCATTCCCGGTAATCAGATTTCCCTCGACCTCTAGGCGGATATCATCGCACAGGCATCCACAGAAGGGGCAGACGATGTGATCAAAGACCTGAGTTTCCTGGTTCATCTAGACACCCTCCGTCATTGTCTTCAGAAGTTCCTCAGTCGAGAGAATTGTCTCACCTTTTGCAGGAACTATCTTCGCATCCATGGTCTTGAAACCAGGCATTCCACTCTCCAGAGTGTCTGAGTCCAAGATTACATTCGCATATGGACCACAAGGAATGAACGCAACTCCTGGCTCAGCCCTTCGGTCCAAGTTACTCCGCACAACTACACTTCCATATACAGTCTCGATCCGGACTGGGTCACCCTCCTCAACACCAAGCGCTTCAAGAGTGGACTTGTCCATCTCACAAATAGCAACTGCATCGATGTACTCCTGATTCAGTTTCCCAAGCTCCATTCCCTTGCCCTGTTTGAGGGTTCGGCCAGACGTCAAGACTACGTTCACACCAACATCACTCATGGCTGACAACACCGGCTGAAACTGAAGAAATCCGATTCAAAACCAAGATATGAGTTTCTTGGTACCCATGGAAGAGACTAGCCAGGCTGCCTTGAAACAGTTAGAAGTAGAGGAAGAATAGGGATGCAGTGGAGAAACCCAGTTTCCTAATCCAAACGCACTGACCAGGGACCGCATCCCTAAGTGCCCATCAGCTTATCACTGCGCAATATGATGGTTTCTGTGCGATTACACACACATAGTGAATGACATGCGTCACGCTTCTATGTCAGTTCGAAGCCTTTATCAGAAATAGTAATGGGATGCCGGTTTGATTCTCTCTGAAACAGGCGAGATTGGATATGGCAGTGAATAAGAAGACACTCATCGAACTGTATACGCAGACGCTGAAGGTGCGTCTCTTCGAGGAAAAAGTATGGGAGCTCTTCGGTGAGAACCTTGTTCCCGGAACCTTGCACCTCTATCTAGGACAAGAAGCTATAGCATCTGGCGTAACAACGGCACTGAAGAAGACCGATTGGATCCAGAGCACTCATAGAGGTCACGGTCATGTGATAGCGAAAGGCGCAGACATGAATGCAGCACTGGCAGAGCTTCTTGGGAAGAAGACAGGTTCCTGCAAGGGCAAGGGAGGTTCAATGCACATCACACAGTTTGATGTTGGAGTCCTCGGGGCGACGGGAGTAGTAGCGTCGGGATTGCCCATTGCTGTCGGCGCGGCGCTCTCTGCAAAGATGAGGAAGACAGACGAGGTGGTCGCCTGCTTCTTTGGCGATGGTGCCTCTAACAACGGGACTTTCGGAGAGTCATTGAACATGGCGGCCATCTGGCAGCTGCCCCTAATCTGGGTCGTCGAGAATAATCTGTACGCCATGGGGACACCGATAACACTCACCTGTCCTAGTCAGAATATTGCAGATCGAGGAGAGGCTTACTGTACACCATCTGTGGTTGTCGACGGCAACAATGCGTTAGAGGTCTATGAAGCAGCAGTTGAGGCAGTGAAGAGAGCTAGAAGTGGAGGAGGACCAAGTCTTATCGAATGCAAAACCTACCGAATGAGAGGTCATTCAAGGTTTGACCAGGCGAAGTATCGACCTCAGGACGAGGTCGACCACTGGATGGCTAAGGACTCGGTTGAGATAATCAAAGCCATTGCCCTTGAGAAGAAAGCACTGACAGAGAAACAAGCAGAGAACATCAGGACTAGGCTACAGAAGGACGTTGACAAAGCCGCCGACTTCGCAATCAAGTCGGAACATCCAGCCCCAGAGGAAACCCTGGATGATGTATTCATGGAGGTGGCCTAGATGGTGGAAATGACCTATAGAGAAGCACTGAAGCAGGGCTTGCGAGAAGAGATGCTTCGTGATGAGAGAGTCTTCATAATGGGGGAGGATGTGGGAAGAAACTGGGGTGGAGCCTTCAAAGTCACAAAAGGCCTTGCTGAGGAATTCGGAGATGACAGGGTAAGGGATACCCCAATCTCTGAGAACACCATTGCCGGTGCGGCTCTAGGAGCAGCCATTACTGGATTGCGTCCTGTGGCTGAAATCATGTTTGGAGACCTCATCACCTTGGCCATGGATCAGGTATGTAATCAGACGGCGAAGATGCGTTACATGTTCGGCGGTCAGACATCCGTGCCCCTCGTTCTAAGGTCTGTTTTTGGGGGAGGCAAGAACATCGCCTCACATCATTCGCAGAGTCTTGAGGCTTGGTTCATGCACACACCGGGACTCAAGATCGCGGTTCCGGCATTCGCATATGACGCGAAGGGTCTCATCAAGACAGCAATTCGTGATCCAGACCCTGTGATGTTCTTCGAACACAAGCTTGTGTACGACAAGAAGGAAGAAGTCCCTGAGGAAGAGTATCTAGTCCCGCTCGGTGAGGCGAGAGTACGACGTGAAGGGGCAGACGTGACTGTGTGGGGAACCTTCTTCATGCTGCACAAAGCCCTGGAGGTGGCAGAAGAATTGGCCAAGGAAGGAGTCAGTGTTGAGGTCATTGACCCGAGGACTCTGGTTCCACTTGACAGGGAAACTCTGATTGAATCAGTCAAGAAGACTGGAAGACTCGTACTCGTGACAGAAGAAACACGTACCGGGGCGACCACCGCTGAAGTGGCGGCCATAGTTCAGGAGGAAGCTTTCGACTGGTTGGACGCTCCTATCAAGAGAGTGAATGCTCCGGACACCCCCGTTCCGTTCAGTCCTTCATTGGAACAATACTTCATACCCGATAATAGGAGCATTGGAAAAGCTATCCGGGAGATTGTCTAAGAGGTGTAGCCATTGGTCACTATCATGATTATGCAACGCATGAGCGTCGCAATGGAGTTCGGTGTAATCCTCAAGTGGCTGAAGAAAGAAGGAGAGTCTGTCAAGAAGGGAGATCCGATAGTAGAGATCTTTGGGGAGAAGAACGAGTTCGAGCTTGAGGCCCCAGCGGATGGAATCCTGTTGAAGATTCTCTGTGAGGTCAATGATGAGATCCCAATTAGTGAACCAATCGCAATAATCGGGAAAAAAGGCGACAAGATCCCTGATGTGAAGCCAAGAAAGATGGATATAGCTGGTGCTTCCCCCCAAACTGCAGCACCAGAATCGCCAGTGCCGACCTCTCAAACGGTACAACCACTAGAGGCTCAAGCACCATCCACCTCCGTCCTTCCGACCGGAAGAATCAAGGCATCGCCAAGGGCAAAGAAGCGTGCCAAGGAGCTTGGCATTGACTTGTCAATGGTCGTGGGGACAGGAGCTGGAGGACGCATTGTTGAAAAGGATGTAGTTCCGGCGGAGGCTTCGCCAGTTGCTGGGCTGGATGACCGCAAGATTAGGAAATCTGAACTGCTTACACCCATGAGAAGGACAATTGCCAGAAGAATGACCCAAAGCGCTCAGCATCCTCACATCACAATGATCACCGAAATCGACATGACAGAGGTGGTCGCTCTGAGGGATGAGATTAACTCGCGCAATGCGAAGAAACTGGGGTTCAGGGTTTCGTTCAACGACATAGTCGTGAAAGCTACTGCCGACATACTGGAGAGATTCCCGAAGTTTAATGCGACTCTAGTCGGAAACGAACTTCGGATGTTTGAGGACATAAACATCGGTGTAGCGATGGCCACAGAAGACGGTCTCATAGTGCCAACAGTGAAAAAGACGAACAAGAAATCAATCACGCAGATCGCTCAGGAAACAAAGGACATTGGCCAGAGATCCAAGAAGAATGAGCTGACACCTGAAGAGTTGACAGGAAGTACCTTTAC
>JBHLOD010000045.1:0-7817 GCA_048940825.1 Promethearchaeota archaeon
AGCGCAGAGGTAGTGTTCTATCCTGGTTGCCAAGCTGAGGAGCGTTCTCAAGAGGTCAGAGAGGCTGGAAAGATCATCCTCGAAGCGTTCGGCGTGGACTATACACTTCTCGAGGACTTCAACTGTTGTGGACTTCCTGCGATTCTGCTTGGTGATGACAAGACAGCTCGCGAGCTTGCCAAGAAGTTGAAGGAGAAGGTGGATGCACTTGGTACGAGAAAGCTAGTCACCACCTGTGCCGGTTGCACATCCAATCTCGGCTACCTGTCTGAGAGAGATGGTTGGAAAACTCCTGTGTATCATATCCTCGAGTTCCTAGTCGAAGAGATTGGTATTGAACCCCTTACCCAGAAACTGACAGATCAGGAAGACGCTAGGAACGTGACTATACACTCTCCCTGCCACCTTATCCGTCACACGTCGCGACGATTGACGGACTATGCGGTGATGATAATCGAATCAATGCCCAACACGAAATACACCCATTCCGTTCTTCACGACTCATGTTGTGGCGGCGGCGGTATGGTAGGCTATCACTCGCCAGACGTGGCGGAAAGCATCGTGAAGGAGAATCTCCGAGCTATTGAGAAGACTGGAGCCTCCCGAGTCGTCGCACCTTGTCCATTGTGTACGGCACACATCGAGGAGATGCTGTTCAAGACGGGCAGTCCTGTCGAAGTTGATGACCTGACAGTCTTCATTGCCCAAAAACTGTCGAAAAAGGAGTGAGGAATGTTGCTTGAGCCAAAGAAGAAGGCGGAGCTCGTCGAGAAGATCAGTGCTGTGGTTGGCTCTGAGAATGTCACGACGAAGGTAACCGACTTGGTGCTTAACGCCCACGATGCATGGCCACTCAGTGAAACCAAGATACGTGTCGGCGAGCTACTTCCTACTGCAGATCTAGTGGTGTTTCCTGGTTCGACAGAGGAAGTTTCCAAAGTTCTGAAGGTATCAAACGAAATGAAGGTGCCAGTGACGCCCGTGGGAGGCGGCGCTGGAACGTGCGGAGGCACTCTGCCGATCTATGGTGGTATCCAACTGGATCTGAAACGGATGGACAAGGTGCTAGCAATTGACGACGACTCGATGCTCGTTACGGTCCAAGCCGGGATGGTCGGAATCGATCTTGAGGAGGAGGTCAACCGTCACGGCTACACAATGGGCCATATGCCCACTTCATTGAGAGCCTCTAATGTCGGAGGTTTCATTGCTACACGGTCAGGTGGTTCCTTGTCGTCTCTCTACGGCAAGATAGAAGATCTCACCCTGGGACTTGAGGTTGTACTGCCGAACGGCTCCGTTGTCAGAACGAAGGCAGTACCACGTCATTCTGTTGGTCCAGACCTGCGCCAGCTATTCATAGGCTCTGAAGGCACTCTTGGTGTCATAACTGAGGCAACTCTACGAATGTTCCCCATCCCTGAAGAGCGTAGGTTCAGGAGCATGTCATTTCCCGACGTTAGGAGTGGCCTGAAGTCAATCCGCGAGATATTCAGGAGTGGAGTAGTACCTTCCTTGATGCGACTCTACGACCCAGATGACACAGCACTGACCGTTACCAGTCACTTCGATGTCAAGGATGGTGACTGCATGCTGATGCTGGGCTTTGACGGGTCCATAGCAAAGAATGACGTAGATGAAAGTGTTTCAGTAGAGATTTGCCTGTCAAATGGAGGGAATGACTATGAGGAAGGCCCTGCGAAGAGATGGTGGGAACACCGGTACGACATGTACTACCCCACTTCGCTCTTCACTTCTGGGTATGCTATTGCTGATACCATCGATATAGTGGCCAACTATGACAAGCTGGAGAACGTCTATCATGCGATGAAGGAGGCCATGGAGGCTCACGGTGCCGTGGTCCTTTCCCATTTTTCTCATATGTATCCAAACGGCGGCAGCATCTACATGATCTTTTTCACCAGTCAACTGGACGCAGAAACTGCTTGGTCCACCTATAGGAAGATTTGGGATGACGGAGTGGCGGCCTGCCTTAGGGAGGGTGGCACTATGAGTCATCAACACGGAGTAGGCCTCACGCGGACAACCTACACTGAGGGTGAGATGGGTTCTGCCTTTGAAATCCTGAAGCAGATCAAGAATACACTTGACCCGAATGGCATCATGAATCCTGGGAAACTTGGATTGGGGGTGAGAAAGTGATTGACAAGGAGAGCATTCCCGAGTTGGTACGAATGTGCGGTGCATGTCCCAAGATGTGCCGGCATGTATGTCCCACATTCTTTGCTTGGCGCTCAGACTCGCCCACACCGCACGGCCGTGCCCTACTCGTACATTACGACGAGAAAGAAATCCGACCCTTGGATGAGAGAGGCATTGAGGTTCTGTACCAGTGTCTTGAATGCAGTCACTGTCTCACCTGGTGCCTGCCTGAGATTGATATCGCCAAGATTGTTGAAACAACGAGAGTCAGACTTGTCACTGAGGGCCGGCAACCTGCTGACCTGAATCGACTCGAATCCGATGTCAAGGAACATCACAATCCCTACGGTGAGAAACATTCTAGGAGAGCAGATTGGATGGAGGGACAGAGAGGGGGAGAGGTTAGTATCGCCTACTTCTCTGGCTGCACTTCTGCATATCGAGAGCAGCAGATTGCTAAGGATACTGTTGCGGTGCTGTCCTCTTTGGGATACTCAGTTAGAGTCAATCCCGATGAGTGGTGTTGTGGCTCTCCTCTTCTCCGAACTGGATTCGTGGACACTGCCATGGAGCAGGCTCGACACAATGTGGAGGTCTTCAATGCAATGGATGTTGAGGAAATTGTTGTCACCTGTCCAGGCTGCTACAGAGTGCTGACAAAGGACTACCCTGCCCATGGACTAGAAATCACAAAACCGATCCGACATTTGAGCGAAGTGCTTGAATCTCGCATCAAGGACCTCGGGAGTGGAAACATCACTGGTACGGTAACCTATCACGATCCTTGCCACTTGGGTCGACATTGCGGAGTATACGAACAACCGCGGTCCGTTATCAATCGTGTTTCCGGTGGGAAGTTGGTTGAGATGGAACGTAGCGGCGATAATGCGATGTGCTGCGGAAATGGTGCAGGCCTGAGAGCACTTTTTCCTGACAAAGCTAGGGCCATCGGTGTCGAGAGAGTTCACCAGGCACTACAAATCGGTGCCGACACGCTCGTAACGTCATGCCCCTTCTGCAAGAACATGCTTTCAGGCCAAGCGGGGGCTGACTTGGCTGTTTACGACCTTTCGGAGTTTGTCATCATGGCTCAGAAGGGGGAAAAAGTACACAAGTGAAGATAGATTAGGACTACAACCACTGCGGAAGGGAGCATGATGGACTCCGAGCAACTTCTTCGACTCAAGATTCGCCTACTTACCGAGGGTGCCGTATTACCAGAAGGAGAATCTTCAGGAAGAAGAGGCGGTGCGGGGCCAGTCGGCGGCAGGTACTTCACTCTCCCCAATGGACGCCCTTGTGGGGTTCCAATCCGTCGTGGCGAAACAGCTGAGAGGTTTGGGTCAGCTTCTCTAAGGGCAACAGACGAGGAAGGAGTCTGGATCTATGATGGAAATGTGAGATTGCGGGCTGTACCTCGACCCAGTTTCTATGATCGTACCACGAAGGATGGGGTGCCCTATCATCATATCGCTCTACTTCATGCGAGCTCAACTCTAGCCACCACCATCTACCAAGCATGCAGATACTGGGACTCTCGGACGCAGTGCAAGTTTTGCACCATTCCCATATCCCATCTTGGGGGCGATACCGTGCTAGAGAAGTCCCCTGGTCAGATAGCCGAGGTGGTTCAAGCGGCAGAAGAAGAAGGGCTGATAACTGATGTTCTACTCACAACTGGCACTCCACCTAACTCAGAGGATATGGGCGGAGAGCGGCTCGCTGCAATCATAGCTGCAATCCGTGAATTCAGTGACATCCCAATCGGAGTGCAGATAGAACCTCCCGTCGGGAGGGGAACAATCAGAGATATCGCACTTGCTGGTGCAAATGCAATAGGGATGCACATTGAAAGCGCTGATGAGTCAGTTCGAGAGGAGATGACCCCGGGCAAGTTTGAGTATGGCCAATTGGACCTATATCGTAGAAGCTGGCAGCATGCCCTCGACTTCTTTGATAGAGGGAACGTTAGCACATTCCTCCTACAAGGGCTGGGAGAAAACGTAGCCCAGACACTTGGTCTCGTTGAAGAACTCGCCGAAGTCGGTGTGCTTCCCATAGTATCTCCAGTTCGACCAGCCATGGGCAGCCAGCTTGCCGACTACATACCAACCTACGTGGGCGATCTTGAAGGCTCTATCAGTCTGTACAAGGAGGTTGGTCATATCTTGCACAGGTGGGATCTCAACCCAGAGAATACTGTTGCAGGATGCCATCGATGTGGCGGATGTACTCCGATCCAAGAGGCATATGACTGGGCAGTGAGTATATCATGAGACTCTGTTTAGTCCCCAAGCAGAAGTTTATGTCATGACAACATACTCAAAGAAGGGACTTTGTATGGCAGACTTACCTGAAGAAGAAATCCGAATCGTTGAGTTCGGTGAAGAAGACGCTGAAGAGATATCAAGACTATTCAGGGAAGTATGGCCGTTGGCAAGTGAGTATCCCAAGTCATGGCGAGAGAAGAGGATGTATTCCGCGGAGCAGGTTCTTGAGGATATGCGGAATGGGTATCATTACTTCGGGAGTCGACTGGAGGGAAGAATTGTTGGCCTTTACAAAGCCAAGATTACTGAGGAGGGTCTCTTTGGTGAACACCAGACTGTGCGGCCGATGTGTCAGGGAACCGGTCTTGCCTCCGCAATGTATCTCCAGTTCGCTGAATACGGAAGAACTCATGGGTGCAAGAGGAATTACTGCAACATACTTGTAGGTCAGAAGACTGGCGAACGGCTCATGAGCAAATTCGGTTTTCGTCCGTGGGGTGAGCCCTATGAACAGACAAAGGATATGTTGGTTCAGATGTATGAGAGGATTCTCTGACTGACTCTCAAGCAGGGAAATGCCTGTACTTCATGTAGGTTAGACTCTCGTAGAAGTACTTTCCACCGAAAATGCCACTCGTCTTTAGTCCACCAAGGTGAGGATAGTAGTAGTCGAAGTACAAATGATCGGTGTTGATTGCAATCCCCGGAGCATAAATCTCGTCGAAGAAACGTTGCCAGATGTCAGGGTCATCACTATACACAGAAGTTCTTAGTCCGTAGGGCGTATTGTTCGCTTGGTCAATGGCCTGTTCAAAGGAGCTTATTCTCATGACTGGCAGGACTGGCCCAAACGTTTCGGAGTACCACATCTTGCAATCAAGCGGAACGTCACTCAGGATTGTTGGCTTGTAGAAGACTCCAGCGTCATCTCTCTCACCGCGGACATTCAGTCTATAGCCGCCAGTTTCTAATTTCGCTCCCTTTCCCAACGCTTCAGATGTCATGTCGATGATCTGATACAGGGCACGGGTTCCAATCGCTGGCAGGTCTGTATTCGGGTCTGCTGGCGGACCAACTGTCAGTCGATTGCTCTTCTCTACCAGTGCTTCCATAAACTCGTCGTAGATGGCTTCATGAAGGAAGAGCCTCTTTGCTGCAAGACATATCTGCCCCGAGCCGAAGAAACGAGCGCGTGTCACATACTCTGCCACCTTTTCGATATCGACATCTTTCCAAACGAGACTAGCTCCACTTCCGGCAAGTTCGGGTAAGAAGTGCATGCCTCTCAGGGTTGCCTGCGCCATTAGCTGGAGGCCAACTTCTGAGTCGCCATAGTATACCATCGCATTCAACGGTGACCGGTTGACCATATAGTCGGCAATCTCGCGTGCCGGACCAATCACTGACTGAAACGCGCTTTCCGGGAAGTCTAGTTCCCTCATTGCATCTGTCAGAACATAAGCTAACTCCATATTTGTCAAGGGAATCCTAGAAGGGGTTCTAATCACATTCGCATTTCCAGCCCAGTAACTGCTGAGAATCGCCAACCCGCCTAGACCGATAGCGACATTGTAAGGTGGGAAGATTCCTACGGCACCGAACGGATAGCGTGAGAGCATTGTCCGTTCTCCCTCTCGACTACAAGGAATCTCTTCAGGTTCTAGCCTTGATGTGGCAAAGTCAATGTGCTTCTTGTTGAGAGATTCGAAGACTGTTCGGGCCTGCCAATCAAAGAGCTTCACCGGAGTGCCCTCAGCGATACCGATTTCTTTGAAATCATTGTAATGCTTCATTAGGGTCTTGCCGACATCTATGAGACCATCTGCGCGTTCCCTAAGAGTTAATCCTGCGCCATCTTCGCGAAGCTCTCTGTGCATTAGACGGCGAATCCTCTTTGCCTCCTCGCATGCGACCGCTATTTCCCTTGCTCCTCCAATAGCGTACTCAGCGAAGGCTATATCATCTATCTCGTCCCTTGTGGCCCTTGGATATCCATGTATCCTGATGTGGTCCTTCAGGAGTCTGATTTCGGGTGTCCTTCCTGGAAGCAGTCCTCCGAAATAAAGGGCTGCAAACCTATTTGCTGAACCCTGTTCCCTCAGCGCCATAGCGAGGAGGATTCGTGGGGCTTCAAGTGCGCGATTCATATCTGGGAAGACACCTGTCTTTGCTCCCTTCCGCCCAGACACTTCGCCCTTGATGAGATGACCAAAGAAACGCATGTTCGCGCCTTCCTGTACCTGACTGTTGTAGTATCATGGCCGGACAAAGTACCATTTGATATCTTCTGTATGGAAGCGCCCCTTTATGTTCCGATGGTTCAGAAGCTCCCGAACATCTAAGCAGATTTAAGAGAACTAGGACTCGAAGAACGTCAAGTGCAGTCTACAGGTTCGCTTGCCACTTACGGCCCACGAATCCCCACACGCATGAGGTTGGAGGACAGCTTATGACCTTAATCAACGATGAAGGAATGCTCTATAGCGCCGATGAACTCAAGTTCAGAGAGAAGGTTCGAGATTGGGTTGAAGCAGAGATTAGACCTCTCGTGGACATCATAGAGCGAGATGATTTCGACTATCGTACCTATTTCAAGAAGCTTGGAGACTTTGGACTATCTGGTCTTCTAGTTCCTCAGGACTACGGTGGCTCCGAGAAGCCCTTCATGTATCAGCTTATCGCAGGGGAAGAGATCTCTGCAGTATGTCCTGCCGCTACCATGATGTTCGGAGCCAGCTGTACTCTGAGTGCTATCCCCATCTTGCGATTTGGCACGGAAGAACAGAAGGAGAAG
Organism: Promethearchaeota archaeon; assembly: GCA_048940825.1. Taxonomy (GTDB): domain Archaea; phylum Asgardarchaeota; class Thorarchaeia; order Thorarchaeales; family Thorarchaeaceae; genus SMTZ1-83. Next base: position 7,228 of record JBHLOD010000045.1, read on the forward strand.
TATCTAAAGCCGCTCGCTACGGGGGAGAAGATTGGGGCTCTGGCAATCACAGAACCTAAGGTGGGAAGCGATACTGCTGGAATGGAAACCTCGGCTATATGGGATGATGAGAATGAGTGCTGGGTCTTGAAAGGCCAGAAACGCTACATCACAAACGGCAGCATTGCAGACCAGATTGTTGTGTTTGCGATAACGGACCCCGACGTTGAAAGCAGAAGCGGAATGTCCGCCTTCATTGTGGAAACGAATTGGAAGGGTTTCTCAGTTGTTCAGGATTTCGGTCTTATGGGAAGGAGGGGGGTCCGTGCATCTCATCTAGAGTTCAACGACGTCAAGGTCCCTAGCGAGAATCTTCTGGGGAAAGTGAACCAAGGGTTCCTCATCTTGATGGATGAACTAGACTCTGAACGAATTGGAATAGCAGCCGAAGGACTTGGTTGCATGAGGACTCCGTTTCGAGTCGCAGTGGAGTATTCTCAGGAAAGAGAGCAGTTCGGGCGCCCCATTTCTCGCTTTGAGGGCATCTCCTTCAAGATAGCGGACATGGCGACGAAGATGCGGGTTTCCCGACTTCTATTGATAACCGCAGC